>DASWIR010000335.1:0-6028 GCA_036397575.1 Alteraurantiacibacter sp.
GTGATCGCCCGCAGCCCGTTCATCCCAGGCTGCGTGGTCCGCGCGCGTCCGATCGGCGTGCTAAACCTCGAAGACGAGCATGGCGGGGACGAGAAGCTGATCTGCGTGCCGATCGACACGACCTTCCCGTATTATTCGGACGTGGCGGAAACGAAGGATTTGCCCTCGATCATCTTCCAGCAGATCGAGCACTTCTTCACCCACTATAAGGATCTTGAGGCCGAGAAGTGGGTTCGCATCGGCCAGTGGGGCGATGCCGCCGACGCCAAGCGCGTGGTCGCGGAAGCGATCGAACGCGCCAACGCCGCGCGCCAAGTCTAGCGAATCGGATTCAGCGGCTCAGAAGAACAGGTAGACGACGAGCTTGTAGAGGCCGGTGACCAGGAAAGGCAGGCCGATCGCGCCGATCCAGATCAACGCCCGGTCCCGCTTGAATGCTGGCGCGAGCGCCGGGTTCATCGCCTCGATATCGTCAAGGCCGGTCCAACGGCGTTCGATGCCGCGGCATGCCGGAATGATCGCGGCGACCAGCAGGATGAGCGAGAAATAGGGAAGGATAGATCCGGATTCGGTCTTGAGGGCGCCCATAGTGACCCAGATCTGGAGTCCTGTGTAGACCAGCAGCCCATAGGCCACGTGATCGCTGATCTTTTTGCGCCAATCGACCGCGCCACGCGTCTCGTCGATCGTCGGCAGTTGCCAGGTCGCCTTTGCCATCGGCGTTCTCCTCTCCATCCCGTACACCTGTATTTCAGATGAATGTTGAGAATTCAAGCATACTAACCATCGGCGTGGCGACCTTGTTCCAAACCGGGTCGCCATTTCCCATGCAGGAATCCTGCCAGAAACGGTTTCAACATCGTGAATAGTTGGTAGAAGCACGGGCATCATGAGTACGCTTGAAGACAATCTGATCGACAATGCCGCTCTGGCCGAAGCCATGGCGGACGCGCCCGCAAACGCCTCTCCCCCGATTCCGCAGGGAGGGCTGGAAGTAATCTCTATCGCGAAGAGCTACGACAAGACCCCGGTGCTGAGCGACATTTCGCTCACCGTCGGCAAAGGCGAAGTGCTTGGGCTGCTCGGCCCCAACGGCGCGGGCAAGACGACCTGCTTCTATTCGATCATGGGGTTGGTGCGGCCCGATACCGGCCGCATTCTGATGGACGGGGTCGATGTGACCAAGCTGCCCATGTATCGCCGCGCGATCCTGGGGCTCGGCTATCTGCCGCAGGAAACGTCGATTTTCCGCGGGATGACGGTGGCGGAGAACATCCGCTGCGTTCTCGAAATGGTCGAGCCGGACAAGGTGACGCGTGAGGCGGAACTCGAAAAGCTCCTCGAAGAATTCCATATCACCCATCTGCGCGACAGCTCGGCCATGGCGCTTTCCGGCGGCGAGCGGCGGCGCTGCGAGATAGCCCGCGCGCTTGCCGCGAAGCCTTCGATCATGTTGCTCGACGAACCCTTCGCCGGAATCGACCCGCTCTCGATCAGCGATATCCGCCATCTCGTGCTCGAGTTGAAGAATCGCGGGATCGGCGTGCTGATCACCGATCACAATGTGCGTGAGACGCTCGACATCGTGGACCGCGCCTGCATCATCTATGGCGGACAGGTGCTGTTCGCCGGCAGCCCGCAGGGACTTGTCGCAGATGAAAATGTCCGCCGCCTGTATCTTGGCGAGGGCTTTACATTGTGATTTCCGGTGTTTGGCCACGCGCCAATTTAGGCGCTCTCGGTGCACCGGTAGCGGCACCAGGCACCGTGCGCAGGGCTGAGCGGAGCGAAGCCCGGATAGACGCATAATATGGCGATCGGGCCGCGCCTCGACCTCCGCCAGACCCAGTCGCTGGTGATGACACCCCAGCTCCAGCAGGCGATCAAGCTGCTGGCGCTGTCCAATCTCGAAATCGAGGCCTTCGTCGAACAGGCGATAGCCGACAATCCACTGCTCGAACTGGGGGATACGGAGCGCGAAGCTCCCTCGCCCGACACGCCCGAAAGCCCCGAGGCGCTTTCCAGTACCGCCGATGCAGGCGAACTGATGGCGCAGGGCCATGGCGAAACCGATGCTCCGCTCGATATCGATCCCGCTGCGCTCGATCGTGACCGCGACACGGGCGACTGGTCCGCGGCCCACAATTCAGGCGTCTCCCACGACGATTTGCCCGATATAGGCGAGAGCGGCGAACCGGAACCCACGCTGGCGCAATATCTGGAGACGCAAATCGGCACCGCCGCGCCCGATCCGGCCACGCGGCTCATCGCCATACATATAATCGGGCGGCTCGACGAAGCGGGCTACCTTGCCGCACCGATCCGCGAGATCGCCGGTGAGATCGGCTGCACCATCGAGGAATGCGAAAGCGCGCTGGCCGTGGTGCAGTCGCTCGATCCAACCGGCGTCGGCGCGCGCAGCCTGGCCGAATGCCTCGCCCTGCAGGCGAAAGAGGCCGACCGCTATGACCCATGCATGGCGCGGCTGATCGACAATCTCGACCTGGTCGCCAGGGGCGCGTTCCCGCAGCTGAAGCGCATGTGCAATGTCGATGAAGAGGATTTCGTCGACATGCTGGCGGAACTGCGCAGCTACGATCCCAAGCCGGGGCTGAAATTCGGCGGCGGGACGGCGGCGGCGGTCGTGCCCGACATTTTCGTCACTCCCGGCGGCGATGGCTGGCACATCGCCCTGAACCAGGACACGCTGCCGCGGCTCATCGTCAATCGCGAATATTATCTCGAAATACGCGAAGGATGCGGCGACAAATCGGCAAAGAGCTGGCTCAGCGAGAAGCTGGCCGACGCCAATGCGCTGGTAAAGGCGCTCGACCAGCGGCAGAAGACGGTGCTCAAGGTCACGCAGGAAATAGTCCGCCACCAGGCGGCGTTTTTCCGCCGCGGCGTCGCCGGCCTCAAACCGCTGACCTTGCGCACAGTTGCGGAGGCGATCGAAATGCACGAGTCGACGGTCAGCCGGGTGACCAGCAACAAATATCTCCAATGCAATCGCGGAACTTTCGAGCTGAAATATTTCTTCAGCTCGGGCGTCGCTTCGACCGATAGCGAGGACGGCGTCTCGGCCGAGGCGGTGAAGGCCGAAATCCGCACGCTGGTGGACGCCGAAGACCCGGGCAGGATTCTCTCCGACGACAAGCTCGTCGAGCTGTTGAAAGGCAAGGGGTTCGACCTCGCACGGCGCACGGTGGCGAAATATCGCGAGGCGATCGGCATCGGCTCCTCGGTCCAGCGGCGGCGGCAGAAAAAGCTGGAGGGAGTGAGGTAGAAGAACTCCACGTTCATCGGTGCCCGGCTCGCCATCGGCGAGCCGCAGGCCGAATGGCCGCCCGCAGCGCCGCCAGCTTTGCTGGCATAGGCGCGAGGATAGCCAAGCAGCCCGGATGGGCTGCGCCCGGCGTTTGAGGCGCCAACAAAACTGTTACCCGAAAGACTCGCAAGGGAATCTTCATCCCCCTTTACAGGAAATTAACCTTTTTCGTTCAGAGAGTGTGTGGTTAATTCGAGCCAAAGTCCCTTCCTTGATATATTCCGAAGGGGCATCCACGGGGACGAAGAAGGGGGTCCGCTAATGCGCGTACTGCTCATTGAAGACGAGCCGACAACCGCGAAAGCGATTGAGCTCATGCTGACGACCGAAGGCTTCAACGTCTACTCGACCGATCTCGGCGAGGAAGGCTTGGATCTCGGCAAGCTCTACGATTACGATATCATCCTGCTCGACCTGAACCTGCCCGACATGCATGGCTACGACGTGCTCAAGAAGCTGCGCGTGGCCAAAGTGCAGACGCCGGTGCTCATCCTTTCGGGCATCGCGGAAATGGACAGCAAGATCCGCAGCTTCGGCTTCGGCGCCGACGATTATGTGACCAAGCCGTTCCACAGGGACGAGCTGGTCGCTCGCATCCACGCGGTGGTACGCCGCTCCAAGGGCCACAGCCAGTCGATCATTCGCACCGGCAAGCTGGCGGTGAACCTCGACGCCAAGACCGTGGAAGTCGATGGCGCCCGCGTCCACCTGACCGGCAAGGAATATGCGATGCTGGAGCTGCTCTCGCTCCGCAAGGGCACCACGCTGACCAAGGAAATGTTCCTCAACCACCTTTATGGCGGGATGGACGAGCCCGAACTCAAGATCATCGACGTGTTCATCTGCAAGCTGCGCAAGAAGCTCTCCCACGCTTGCGGCGGCGAGAATTACATCGAGACCGTATGGGGCCGCGGATATGTGCTGCGCGACCCGGACGAGGTCGAAGAAGCCGCCTGAATCATCTCCTGAATACAGCTTCACGCGAAAACCGCTCCGCGAGCCTGGCTTGCGGGGCGGTTTTTGTTCGAGATTTACTCGGGCAGAAGATGCGGATGCTTTTCTCCCGACAGCTTCGCCCTAATCTTCAGCCGTTCATGTGCTGAACCCTGCTCCAGACACGCTCAGTTCCCAAGCCTGGGCCGAAACAGGATCGGGCCATAGGCCAAGGCGAAAAGCAGCATCGCGCCTCCCCAGAGCGCGCCGGACACCTCTATGCCCATGCGATAGTCGAACCCGCCCAGTGTAGCGATCAGCCGAACGGCCGCGCCAAGAGTGACCAGGGCGTAGATCGCAACGGTCGCGGCGTTTGCCTCCAGATCGCGCCCGGTATGCCCGAGCGTTGCGCGGGTCATTACCGCCAGGATCATCGTTGCCATCGCCCCGGCAGTCAGGGCGTGGATGGCTGCGGTGCGGGGGATCGCCGTCCCAACGATGCTCCAGCCAAGCAGGAGCAGCCCCACCGGCAGCCACGCATAACCGACATGGAGGATCAGCACGAGCGGGTCGCGCACTGTTCTCCACCCTCTCCAGCGCAACAGCCGCGCGAGCTGGAGCACGCCAGCAAGTGCGAGGCCGAGCCCGACTGAGTAGGCGTCGGGGCTCAGAACCCAGCCGAGCAGCGTGAGTGCGGTGATCCCGATCGCAAAATGGTCGAAGATTCCGGGCTGGCCAGGCAAGCCATCCGAGATGCCGTTCTTCGTCATCCAGTTTCGAGTGAAGGACGGGACGATCCGCCCGCCTATGAGCGAGATCAGCAGCACGACAAGCGCAATCCCTCCGCGATAGCCCGCCTCCGGATCGGCAATCAGGTCGGCAGCGCCTGCATAGTCCGCTGCGTTGGCAAGGCCGAACAGGAAAACGAGGCCGACGATCGGCAGGTTGCGGTTCTTTGCGGCGAGTACTTCGCGGCCCGCAACGCCTGCCAGCACGAGATAGAAGCCGACATCGATCGCTGCGGCCACTCCAAGTCCGATCGTTCCCGACCAAAGCAGGGCGAGCCGTCCCGCCGCCCACAGCCCGAACAGAGCTGCCAATGGCATACCTGCGATCGGCAGCCGGCCGGTCCAGTTCGGGATGGCGGTGAGCAGGAACCCGGCCACCACCGCGCCGACAAAGCCGAACAGCATTTCATGGCGGTGCCAAGCGAGCGGATCGAAGACGCCGGGTAGCGAAAGGCTGCCGAAGAAGGCCAGGAGCCAAAGGCCAAGGGCGAGTGCAGCCCACCCAGCTCCGCCGAGGAAAAAGGGTCGGAAGCCGCCCCTGAGGATGGGCCGCGCTGCCGCCATGCGCGCCTTGCGGAGCGCGAGCATCTCTTCTCCGCGGGTCTTCACAGGATCCTCTCTTTGGAACCCTCAATCGATGGGTAGATTCGGGCGAGTTCCGCTGGCGCCTAACCGCGCGAATGTGAAATTGGCATTGTGGACATTACCAGGTTGATAGCAATCGCTCGAACGGAGAGTGGAACACAACACTCATGTTCCCGTTGGGGAGGAACATCGCAGTGCCTCGGGGGGGAGCGTCCATGAGCAGTACCCGCAAACTTTGGATTTGGCTGATCGCACTGCTTACCGTGTCTTTCGCGGTACTGCTCCTGGTCGGCCGGGACATCAGCGTCAAGGCGCCGCCGATGCCGGAGCAGGTCGTCACCGAATCCGGGCAGACAATCTTCACCCGCGACGACATCCAGGTCGGCCGGACGGT
>DASWIR010000336.1:0-3930 GCA_036397575.1 Alteraurantiacibacter sp.
ACGCGCATTTCGTCGGGCGCGCGGCCGGATGGACGCATGGGGATTCCTTTGCTCTGTGTGCCCGCGCGTTAGGCGCTTATCGCTTGAGGCCGCAAGGGGACGCTCTAAATAAGGGTCATGCCGATGCCGCCCGTTATAGAACTGACGACCCGCGCAAGGGACATCTTTCGCCTGGTGGTCGAAAATTACCTCGAATCCGGGCAGCCGGTGGGCTCGAAGACGCTTGCGGGGGAGGGGCGAATGGATCTGTCTCCAGCCTCGATTCGCTCGGTGCTGGCTGACCTCGAATCCCTGGGACTGCTTGCGGCACCGCATACCAGCGCCGGACGCATGCCGACCGATACCGGGCTGCGCCTGTTCGTCGATGGAATGATGCAGGTCGCCGAACCCACGGCCGAAGAGCGCGCGGCGATCGAAGCACGACTGTCGGAGCCCGGCCCGATCGAACAGGCGCTGGAGAATACCAGCTCGATCCTCTCCGACATTTCCGCCGCTGCGGGAGTGGTGATGGTGCCCGGCCGCGAACCGAAACTGACCCAGCTGAGCCTCGTACGCCTTTCGACGGACAAGGCACTGGCAGTGCTGGTGGGCGAGGACGGGCATATCGAAAACCGGGTGCTCAGGATCGACGGTTCGGTAACCGCCTCGATGCTCGAACAAGCCGGCAACTATGTCAGTTCGCGCCTTGCCGGACGGACGCTGGCGGATGCCGCCGCAACGATCGAACGGGAAATCGCGAACGGTCAGGCCGAACTCGACACTGTCAGCACCGATCTCGTCTCGCGCGGCCTGGCCCTGTGGAGCAGCGATTCCGTCAATCGGCCAGTGCTTATCGTGCGCGGGCAGGCGAGACTGCTCGACGATGCGGCGATGGGCGATATCGAGCGTGTGCGGCAATTACTCGACGACCTCGAAAGCAAGCAGTCGGTCGCGGAACTGCTGCATGGCGCGCTGGAAGCCGAAGCGACGCGAATCTTCATCGGCAGCGAGAACCGGCTGTTCGCGCTCAGCGGATCGTCGGTGATCGCATCTCCCTATCGCGACCGGGAGGGTAAAGTGGTCGGCGTGCTGGGCGTAATCGGGCCGACGCGGTTGAATTACGCACGGGTCGTCCCCATGGTGGATTTTACCGCCCGCAGCTTGGGCAAACTCATCGGATAATTGGACAAATGATGGTCGAGAACGACAAGCCGCGCGACGAGGCGGTGGAAAAGGAACTGGAAGGCGTGCCCGAGGAATTTCTCGACAAGGGCGAGGGCGACGGCACTGCCGAAGGGAGCGTTGAAGAGGCGCTCGAGAGCCTGAAAGGCGATCTAGAATCGGCCAGGCAGGAAGTACTCTACGCCAAGGCCGAAACGCAGAATGTTCGCCGCCGCCTGGAGAAGGACGTTGCAGATGCGCGCGCCTATGCCGCGACCGGTTTTGCACGCGACATTCTTGCCATCGCAGACAACCTTGCCCGCGCACTCGACGCCGTACCGGAGGACATGCGCGGTCATTCCAAGCTCGAAGGACTGGTCGCCGGGATCGAGGCAACGCAGCGCGAATTGGACAAGGCATTCTCCCAGCATGGCATCCGCCGCATCGCGGCGGTAGGCCTGCCGCTCGATCCCAACCAGCACCAGGCGATGATGGAAATCCCGACCAGCGATGTCGAACCGGGTACGATCGTGCAGGAAATGCAGTCGGGCTACATGATCAAGGACCGTCTGCTGCGTCCCGCCATGGTCGGCGTGGCGAAAAAGCCGGACTGATCAGGCGGGCGCGCGCGCTCTTTCCAGCATGCCGATCAGTTCATCGCTCGACAGAAGGTCGGCGAAGATGCGGCCCATCGTGTGGAGCGTGGCGGCATGCTCGTGCTCGGTCGTTGCCGCGGTTGCGTCGGGCACGAAAATCGTGCGGTAATTCATCTGCATCGCGTCACGCGCGGTGCTCTCGCAGCAGCAATTGGTCATCGTGCCGGTAACGATCACCGTGTCGATACCGCGTTGCTGCAGGACTTCGTGCAGATCGCTGGATCCGGGCACGAAGGCGCTGAAGCGTTTTTTCTCGATCAAGCTGTCCGCATCGGTCACTTCGAGGCCGGGCCACAATTGCCAGTGATGTGCTCCGCGAAGGAAGGCGGCTTTATGACCATCCGCCGCCGGGCCGAGGCGTTCGGCAAAGCTCGACCATGGCGGATCGCCTTCGGCGGGCGTTGTGTAGCGGATGAAGAGGTTCAACCCGCCAGCCGTACGCAACGCCGCGCTTATGCGATTGATCTGCTCGACCACTTCCCGGGCCATTGGCACCTCGACAGGCGCACCGGGCTCCATGAAACCGTTCTGCATGTCGATCACGAGCTGCGCCGTGCGCCGCGGATCGAGTTCCCGAAGCACGTTGCGCTGTCCGCCACGCTCCGCGGCTATGCGATCGAGTATGGCGTGATGATCGACCTTGTGCGGCATCGGACACTCCCGGACTGGATGTTGCCCGAGAGTATCCTCAGCCGCATATGCGGGGCAAGCTCCATCAGGCGATCATCTGCGCCCTGTTCTCGTCGCGATGCTTCTTCAGATACTTCATGAAGGGGGTTCCGCCGGTCCCCACATCGGGATGATTGCCCGCAACCGATCCCGCCTGCTTGTTGATGTAGTTCGCGGCATATTCGAGATGACGCGTGCGGAAGCGCGCGACCTGTTCGACGCAGGCATTGAAAGCCTGCTTGAGGCCGTCCGAGCCTGCTTCGGCAACGAATTCCCGCACCTGCGATTGCGCGGCGAGGTCTTCGATAAACCGGCGATGCTCGACCGGCCGGTATTCATGCAGCTCGTCGAGAAAGGCCTTCAGAGGGTCCGCGCTGTGCCTCACGCCGAGTAGCGCATCCATCGACGGGACTATCGAGCTTTGCGAGCCCGTCTGCCCGCGGAAGGCTTGCGGTTTGCCTCCGAACTTCTCGACGCCTTCGTAAATCAGCCCGCCATCCAGCGCCGGATTGTTGGCCCATCCATGGATGTAAGGCCGCACGCGGTGGAAATAGATATAGGGGTCGCAGCGATCGGGCATGCGCTTGAATACGGCGTAGATCCGATCCCACGCCTCGTCCATTGAGGTGAGGAGGCGTTCGGCTTCCGCGTGGTCGCGTTCTTTCGCCGCGCCTATCAGCCGCACTGCACCGTCAAGCAGCGCGCCGGCCTCCGCCTCGATCGCGACATGGACCATCACAAACCAGTTCTCGTCGTCACCGCCGAGGAAGTTCTGGAACATGTAAATGTTGTCGAGCGCGATCACTCCTGCCTTGTCGAGCCGCGCCCAATTATCGAGCACATAGCCGGAATAGGGCAGGATCGGCGCCTGGCGGAGGCGATCGGCGATTGCCACAATCGGACGGGAGAGATTGGCCGGCAGGTATGCAGGAGCGACCGGTTCGCCCCAGACATATGCTTGCACGAGGAAGGAATAGCGCACCATCGCCGTGCGAACTTGTTCTTCCGCGGCCTCGCATGCCCATTCGTCAAGCCCGGGATCTTCGATCTGGCCGAGCCAATGACGCACTCGTCCCGATGAGAGAAGGCCGGACAGATTGGCCGCCGCCTGCTTTACGTCGTCCAACATCGATGGGAGTGCGATTTCGTCGATTTCGTAGTGTGAAAGGAAGCCGCGTTCGCGCGACATGCCGTAATCGGAGAGTTTCATCTGGTGAACCATCGCCCGGGCGCGGGTTGGGCCGCCCGGTTGCTGTCCATGTGGTATCAAATGAAACTGTATTACTCAATCGCTCGAGTGCCGCGGACATGTGGAGTTCGTCGAAGGAAGCATTTCTCCGCAGGCTGCCGTAAATGCGGAACGGAATGGCGAGGGCGGAGGGAGGAGCGAATAGATGCGCTACGGAACTTGCGCGGCGGTGCTTCGTAAATCGGGTGCCAAGACAAGGAGAACGATCGTGGTCGC
>DASWIR010000337.1:0-2670 GCA_036397575.1 Alteraurantiacibacter sp.
CGTCGGCATGGGCGAGACGCGCGAGGACCGGGTCGGCTTCATTCATACGCTCGCGACCTTGCCGCAGCATCCCGAAAGCGTGCCGGTCAACGCGCTGGTGCCGGTGAAGGGCACGGTGCTGGGCGACATGCTGGCGGGCACGCCGATGGCGAAGATCGACGATATCGAATTCGTCCGAACGGTTGCTGCCGCGCGCATTACGATGCCGATGAGCATGGTACGCCTGTCCGCCGGGCGGGAGAGCATGAGTGAAGCCGCGCAGGCGCTCTGTTTTCTTGCCGGAGCGAACAGTATCTTCACCGGCGACAAGCTGCTGACCGCGCCCAATGCGGGAGACGATGCGGATGCGGAAATGTTTGCGCGGCTCGGTCTCACCGCGCTGAAGGGCGAGGAGCCGATGCGCGCCTGTACGCAAGTCGAGGCTGCCGAGTGATCTGGCTGCTGCCGCTTCTGGCCGAGGCGGCGGAACCGCAACTCGATTGCGAGTATCCGCAATACCAGCAGGAAATGAACATCTGCGCCGCCCGCGAGTTCGAGACCGCCGATGCGCTGCTCAATGCGCAATGGAAACTCACTTCCGAGGCAATGAAGCAGCGCGACACGGAATGGGATTCCTCCTGGGACGAACGGCCGGGCTATTTCGAGCAGTTGCTCGCCGCGCAGCGCGCCTGGATCGCCTTTCGCGATGCCCATTGCGCAAGCGAGGGTTACGAATTTCGCGGCGGGTCGATGGAGCCGTTCATGATCGGGACCTGCATGACGAAGCTCACCGAAGAGCGCACGGCGCAGCTCAAAGATCTGATCGCCGTCGATTAGAACCCGGAAGGGCCGAGCGGCTCGGCGCACCTTGCGCAACTTGACCGGCCAGCGCGCAGGTGCGTAATCGTAGATATGAAACCGATCACACAAAGCCGCGCCGTCCTGCTTTTCCTCGCATTGCTGGCTGCAACGCCCGCCTCGGCGCATGAAGCCCATCGGGAAAACATGTCCGATGCCGAGATGGCGCAAATGGAAGCGGGCATGGACACCGGTTCGCAAATCGACGGACAAATAGGGGGCGACAATGTAATAACGCCCGCCGAGGCATTTCAGGCGCAGATCGCCGAGAACCGCGCCGAGAACGCCGGCGAATTCCTCGGCCGCCTCCATCCGCTGGCAACGCATTTCCCGATCGCTCTGCTCATCGCCGCCGCGCTGGCCGAACTGTTGCTCGCCATCCGCCCGGCACTCGGAATGCAGACCACGGTGCGCTTTCTGGTCGCCGGCGGTACGATCGGCGCGGTTGCAGCGGCCTTTTTCGGCTGGTTCGCCGGGGGCTGGCGACTGGCCGACCGCTCCGACACGCTGGCACTGCATCGCTGGACCGGCACCGGTATCGCAGGCGCAAGTCTCGTTGCCCTGTGGCTGGTTACCCGCAAGGGCGAAAGCCGAACCGGATTGCGGATATTACTGATAGCTCTGGCGGGCGCTTTGGTGATCCAAGGCTATCTGGGCGGAGAGATGGCGTTTGGTCCCAACCATCTGGGAATCCGCTGATTTGCCGCAACCGATGAGGTGCAGCAACCGATCCTGAGGGAGTCGCCCATGAGCGTCTACAGCTGTCCCATGCACCCGGATATCCGCCGTGACGAGCCGGGACAGTGCCCCGAATGCGGCATGAAACTGGTGGAGGAGCAAGCCGGGCAGGACGTCGTAAGCGGTCACGGCCATGACCGCCATCATCCCCCATCTGAGGACGACGCAGTTTCTGCTGAGCGGGATAGCGAATACGACACGGTTCCCGATGGCTACTCCGGCCCCGTCTATACCTGCCCGATGCATCCCCAGGTCCGGCAAACGCATGCGGGATCATGTCCGATATGCGGAATGGCGCTGGAGCTTGAATCCGCCGCCATGCGCGAGGACGGGCCCAATCCGGAGCTGGTCGATTTCACCCGCCGCTTCTGGATCGCCGTGGTTCTCACCTTGCCGCTGCTGGTCTTCACCATGGGCCCCTATCTCGGCCTTGGCGGGGTTCGCGAGATTTTCGGCGCACGCCCGACGCTGTGGATCGAGTTCGCGCTTGGCACGCCGGTGGTGCTGTGGTGCGGCTGGCCCTTCCTGGTCCGGGGGTGGAAATCGTTCCTCACCTGGAACCTCAACATGTTCTCGCTGATCGGGATGGGCGTGATCGCCGCCTGGCTGTTCAGTGTCGTGGCGGTAATCGTGCCGGGCATTTTCCCGGCGGGCTTCCGCGATGCGGAGGGCCATGTCGGCGTCTATTTCGAAGCGGCCGCGGTCATCGTGACGCTGGTCCTGCTCGGTCAGGTAATGGAATTGAGGGCGCGCGAAGGAACCGGCAAGGCCATCCGCGCGCTGCTCGATCTCGCCGCCAAGACCGCTCGCGTAATCCGCGACGATGGCAGCGAGGAGGAGATTCCGCTCGAAGACGTGCAGGTCGGCGACCGGCTGCGCGTGCGCCCCGGCGATAAGGTGCCCGTGGACGGCGTGGTGCTCGATGGGCGGTCCTCGGTCGACGAGAGCATGCTTACCGGCGAGTCCATCCCGGTGGAAAAGGTCGAGGGCGACAGGGTCACCGGCGCTACGATAAATGGCACGGGAAGTTTCATCATCGAGGCGCGGCGTGTCGGGGCGGACACGATGCTCGCGCAGATCGTGGCGATGGTTGCG
>DASWIR010000338.1:0-2442 GCA_036397575.1 Alteraurantiacibacter sp.
AGATGATCGAGAAGCCAGTCCCGATCGTGGATGAAGCTCGGCCGGCCGTGCGCGGTGACGATCGCATAATTCCAGGTCGGCACGGCTTTCCCATGTTCATGCTTGCTCGGGTACCAGGACGGCGTGATGTAGGCCTGAGGGCCCCTGAACGTCACCACTCCCGCCACGGCGTTCGCGCCGGCCTTCCAGATGGGGTTGGCCCGCGCAACATGACTGCGCAGTATTCCGAAGTCTCCGTGCTCGGAATCGAGGACGAAGGGAACGTGGTTGACCACCAGTTCCGCCTCGCCCGCCTCGACCCATGTCCCGAGCGGATGCGCCCGGATGAGGTCGTGAAGAACCTCTAGCCGGGTTTCCTCATGTATCCTCGGCAAATACATACGGCCTCTCCGGACTGTTTTACGCGCCCTAGATGAACTCGATCTTCTTGACCAAGTAGAAGCGGTCGCCTGAAGGCACGGTCACTTCGACCTCTTCGTCCTTGCTCCTGCCGATCAGCGCTTTGCCGAGCGGCGAGTTGTAGGAGATCCGGCCCTTTTTGACGTCGGCTTCGTCCTGGCCGACGATCTGGTATTTCACCGGCTTCTCGTCCTCGTCGAACAGGGTCACGGTCGCGCCGAACACCACCCTGTCGCCAGAGAGCGAGGCAGGATCGATGATCTGGGCGCGGCTGACGCGGTCCTCCAGATCGGCGATCTGCGCCTCAACCTGGCCCTGACGTTCCTTGGCTGCATGATATTCGGCATTTTCCGACAGGTCGCCATGCGCGCGCGCCTCCTCGATCGCATCCACGATCCGGGGGCGTTCCTGCCTCAATACATTCAGCTCGGCGGTGATCTTTTCGTAGCCCTCCGCCAGCATGGGCACTTTTTCCATAGTTCTACCTATCTCTGTCCCCGGCTTCACGCCGTCCCGGTCAAAAGCGCCCCCGCCGATCTTGAGGGACCGGAATCTGCGGGCGAAAATGTCGGGAAAGTGATCGCGTCAGCTATAATAGTCTTGCAGCGGGCGCACTTCAAGCTGTGAGCGGCTGACCGCCGCGATTGCCTGCGCGGTGGCCATCGCCGAAGCCACCGTGGTGTAGATCGAAACCTTGCTCTCGATTGCCGAAGCGCGGATCGACTGGCTGTCGCGCAAGCTCTGCCAGCCTTCGGTTGTGTTGAACACCATCGCGATCTCGCCGTCGCTGATCTTGTCGACGATATGCGGCTGCCCTTCGGCGACCTTGTTGATCCGCTCGACCGGCAGGCCCTGCTCAGCAAGATATTGCTGCGTGCCGCCGGTGGCGACGATTTTGAAGCCTTGCTCGATCAGGATCTTCACCGCGGGAAGTATCTGCGGCTTGTCGGCATTCTTGACCGAAACGAACACCGTACCTTCGGTCGGCGGAATCATCCCGGCTCCGAGCTGCGACTTCAGCCATGCGGCGGGGAAGTTGCGGTCGATTCCCATGACTTCGCCGGTGGATTTCATTTCGGGCGAAAGCGCAGGGTCGGAACCTGGAAAACGCGCGAAGGGGAACACCGCTTCCTTGACCGCAATATAGTCGATCTCGCGGCGGATTTTCGGCAGGTCGGCCAGCTTCTGCCCGGCCATAACCAGCGCGGCGATCTTCGCCACCGGATCACCGATGGCCTTGGCAACGAAGGGCACGGTGCGGCTCGCGCGAGGGTTCACCTCGATCAAGTACACCTCGCCATCCTTGACTGCGAACTGCACATTCATCAGCCCACACACGCCCAGAGCCTTGGCCAGAGCTTCGGCCTGGCGTTCCATTTCCTCCACAATCTCGCGTGAGAGCGAATAGGGCGGCAGCGAGCAGGCGCTGTCGCCCGAATGGACGCCAGCCTCCTCGATATGCTGCATCACGCCCGCGATCACGACATCCTCGCCATCGCACAGCGCGTCGACATCGCATTCGATCGCATCGCGCAGATACTGATCGATCAGCACGGGGGAATCGCCCGAGACGTTGACTGCGGTGGCGATGTAATTGTCGAGCTGCTCCTCGCTGTCGACAATCTCCATCGCCCGGCCGCCCAGCACATAGGACGGTCGCAGCAGCACCGGATAGCCGATCCGCGCGGCCACCGCTGCCGCCTCGTCGCGGCTGCGGGCGATGCCGTTGGCCGGCTGCTTGAGGTTCAAATCGTTGACCAGCTTGGCGAAACGCTCGCGGTCTTCGGCAAGGTCGATTGCATCGGGCGAGGTGCCCAGGATCGGAATTCCAGCCTTTTCCAGCGCGCTTGCGAGCTTGAGCGGCGTCTGCCCCCCGAACTGCACGATCACGCCCAGAAGCTCACCCTTCGACATTTCGACGCGCAGGATCTCGAGCACGTCCTCTGCGGTCAGCGGCTCGAAATAGAGCCTGTCGGAGGTATCGTAATCGGTCGAGACGGTCTCCGGATTGCAGTTGATCATGATCGTCTCGTAGCCGGCCTC
>DASWIR010000339.1:0-3350 GCA_036397575.1 Alteraurantiacibacter sp.
GGACGATTTGCCCGTTGACCAGCGCGATCCGGTCGCCGGGCAAGGCCACGACGCGTTTGATGTAATCCTCTGCCCGGTCGGGCGGAACGGCGATTACGATGTCGCCATATTCGGGCGTGGACGGGGCAAAACGTCCTTCGCTGCGCGGCAGCAGGTGAAAGCTGGCCGATACCCAGCTCCAGCCATAGGGATATTTGCTCACCACCAGCCGGTCGCCCACTAGGAGGTTGGGCATCATGGATTCCGACGGGATATAGAATGGCTTGGCCACCAGGCTGTGAAACGCCAGCACGGCCAGCAGCATCAGGCCGATGCCGCGCAGTTCGACCCACCAGTTGATCTTTTGCTTCTTTTCCTTCGCCGGCTGTTCGCCGTTCTCGGAAAAATGTTCCGGATCGCTCATATCGTTCACAGCGGCCGCGCCTCGATCACCACAAATGCCTGCGCCCATGGATGGTCGTCGGTGAGGGTGAGATGAATGATAGCCTCATGGCCGGCGGGCGTCAGTTCGTCCAGGCGGGCCCTGGCCCCGCCGGTAAGCGTCAGCGTGGGCGCGCCGCTCATTGCATTGATCACGCCGATATCCTTCATGAACACGCCTCGCTTGAATCCTGTTCCGACTGCCTTCGAGTAGGCTTCCTTCGCGGCAAAGCGCTTGGCGTAGGTGCCGGCGCGGGTCAACGGGCGGCGCGCGGCCTTGGCCTGCTCGATTTCGGTGAAGCAGCGCGCTTCGAAACGCGCGCCCCAGCGCTCGATCGAATTGGCTATCCGTTCGATATTGCAGATGTCGCTGCCCATGCCGATGATCATGACGGCAGCACCATGCCGTCACCCCAGCGAAAGCTGGGGTCTCTGGCCGCTGAGCGCAGCGCATGAGGCACGAGATCCCAGCTTTCGCTGGGATGACGAGAGGGCAGGCAAATCACCGCGCCGCGTCCATCAAATCGCGCATCCGCTTCACGCTTTCCTCCAGCCCGACAAACACCGCTTCGCCGACAAGATAGTGCCCGATATTGAGCTCTGCGAGTTGCGGGATCGCGGCGATCGGCTGGACATTCTCGTAAGTGAGACCGTGCCCGGCATGCGGCTCGATCCCGTTCTTGGCTGCCAGCGCAGCCATGTCGGCGATCTTTCTCAGTTGGGCCGCGACATCCTCGCCCGTCGCATGGGCATATTCGCCGGTATGGAACTCCACCACCGGCGCACCGAGGCGCAGCGCAGCTTCCAATTGCCGCTCGTCGGGCGCGATGAACAGGCTCACACGTATGCCCGCATCGGAAAGCCGCGAGACGATCGGCTGGAGCCGGTTGTGCAGGCCCGCCGCATCGAGCCCGCCCTCGGTCGTCACCTCCTCGCGCTTTTCCGGCACTATGCAGGCGGCGTGCGGCCTGTGACGCAGGGCGATTTCCAGCATTTCCTCGGTAGCCGCCATTTCCAGGTTCAGCGGCAGGTCGGTTGCGGCCTGGATGCGCGCGAGATCGTCGTCCCGAATATGGCGCCGGTCCTCCCGCAGATGCGCGGTGAGGCCGTCGCCGCCCACGCGCGCGACGATTTCGGCCGCCCGGACCGGGTCCGGGTGATCGCCGCCGCGCGCATTGCGGATAGTCGCGACGTGGTCGATATTGACGCCAAGGCGGAGGCGGTTGCTCATTTTGGGAGTCGGGCCCTAATTCTTGCGGCTGCCCGGCTTTTCCACCGGGATCTTGGCCAGTTCGGGCGGTAGGTCCTTCTTGTCGTAAGTCGGAAAGTTGATCGCGATCAGGGGATAGAAGGGCACGTCGAACTCGGCTTCGCCGGCCGTGCGATCGACCAGGCAAGCCAATGCGATCACTTCGCCGCCGTCATTCTCGATTGCCTTCATCGCCTCGCGGCTCGAAAGGCCGGTGGTGACGACATCCTCGACCAGCAGCACCTTCTCCCCCTCGTCGACAGTGAAGCCGCGGCGAAACTCGAATGTACCCTCGGGACGTTCGACGAAAATCGCATTCTTGCCCAGCGCACGGCCAACCTCGTGGCCGATGATCACGCCGCCCATGGCAGGCGAGACGACCTTGTCGACCTTCGCGCGCAGCTCGCGCGGGATCGTCTGAACCAGGGCCAGCGCTAGACGGCCGGCGCTTTCCGGGTTCATCAGTACGCGGGCGCACTGCAGATAATGTGCGGAATGGCGTCCGGAAGAGAGCCGGAAATGGCCTTCGAGCAGCGCACCGCTCGCGCGGAACTCCGAGAGCACCTCGTCATCGGTCATGGTTGATTCTGTCGATCCTTGCTGGCTGTTGTTGCGTTGTTGCCGGGGGCGCCAAGCGGAGCGCCAAGCGCGCTTGTGAAAATTCTCCCTAGAAGCGCTTGAGGCATGGGGCAAGCGCGCGTATAGGCCCGGCCAAACCGGCCCCGGGGGGTCCGGTCATAGGTCCTCTTTATTAGGCAACGGAAAGCACCAGCGTGACGAATATCGGCGCGACCGCCCGCAAGCAGCTTATCCTCTTCATCGCCGCGATCGCGGCCCTGGCACTGGGCGGGCTTTCGCAAGCCGCTATTGCTCAGGAAGCGGTGGAAACCGCCGAATCGGAAGCGGTGGTCGAAGCACCGGCCTATACGCCGCTCGGCCCCGACATGATCAAGGGCCAGCCGGTGCCGGGCGCCATCGACGTCCAGCCGCAATTCTCGGCGCTCGGCCAGGAAGCCTACGGCCTGCATATGGGCCTGGTCTGGGTAATGGTGATTATCAGCCTCTTCGTGCTCGGCCTGTTGCTGTGGGTCATGATCCGTTACAACAAGCGCGCCAATCCGGTCCCGTCGAAGACCAGCCACAACACCTTGATCGAAGTCCTCTGGACGGTTGTGCCGGTGCTGATCCTGGTCGGCATCGCGGTGCCTTCCATGCGCCTGCTCGCCAATCAGTACGAGACCCCGCCGGAAGACGCGCTGACCGTGAAGGTCACCGGCTATCAGTGGTACTGGGGCTACACTTATCCCGACAATGGCGGTTTCGAAGTGATCTCGAACATGATGCCCGAGGACGAGGCGATCGAGAAGGGCTTCCCGCAGCAGCTGGAAGTCGACAACCGCATGGTCCTGCCGGCCGGCGTGCCGATCAGGCTTCAGGTGACCGCCGCCGATGTGATCCATTCCTTTGCCGTGCCCGCCATCTGGTTCAAGATCGATGCCGTGCCTGGCCGTCTCAACGAGCGGATCATGCAGATCGATGAGCCCGGCATCTATTACGGCCAATGTTCGGAACTGTGCGGCGCGCGCCACGGCTATATGCCGATCGCGGTCGAAGCAGTGCCGATGGAGCAGTTCCAGGCATGGATCCTCTCCAAGGGCGGCACGCTCGGCGGCGAGGAAGA
>DASWIR010000340.1:0-3328 GCA_036397575.1 Alteraurantiacibacter sp.
CCAGAACGTGATCGTGCAGGTCAAGAACGGACCGATCGATTTCCAGCCCCGCGAGCCATTCCACCCGATGTTCGGGGCGATGCCGAAGACGAAGCTGATGCTCGAAGCGCAGATCACCAAGGAATATCTCGGCTTTTCCACTCATCTCGCCTTCCTCGCGCCCATGTGGGAGGAAGTGCTTGATGCCGAAACCGGTCACGGCATTTTGGTCAAAGAAGTCGCCGCCGGCATAGCAGGCGTTGCCAATACCGGCTCCGACCGTAACTGGTCGGGCAGCCATTTCGACCAGGCCAACTGGTATGCGTTCGGACGGATGACGTGGGACCCCACTCTTTCGAGCAAGCAGATCGCCCGCGAATGGGCGGCGTTGACATTCAGCCGGGATCCCGAATTCCTCGACGAGGCCGTGCCGATGATGCTGGAAAGCCGGCAGGCGGTGGTCGATTACATGACCCCGCTGGGCCTCGCGCACCTGATGGACACCGGCCACCATTACGGCCCTGCTCCCTGGGTCTGCGACCTCGCCCGGCCTGAATGGAACCCGTGCTACTACCACCGCGCCGACGAGAGCGGAATCGGCTTCGACCGTACAGCCAGCGGCAGCAATGCGCTGGAGCAATATGCGCCCTCCCTCG
Organism: Alteraurantiacibacter sp.; assembly: GCA_036397575.1. Lineage (GTDB taxonomy): Bacteria > Pseudomonadota > Alphaproteobacteria > Sphingomonadales > Sphingomonadaceae > DASWIR01. The sequence goes on from DASWIR010000340.1 coordinate 636, forward strand.
CCGCGCAATGGACCGACCCTGCTGCGATCGATGAGGATTACCTGCTCTGGTTCCATCACCTGCCGTGGGATTTCCGCACTCGCTCTGGCCGGACCCTCTGGGACGAGCTCACCCACCGCTACGACCGCGGCGTTGCTTGGGCAGCAGGCGCCCGCCAGCGCTGGGCCGCGCTCGCGCGCCATGTGGATCGCGAGCGCCATCGCGACGTCGCCGAATATCTCGCGATCCAGCAACAGGAGGCGCAGTGGTGGCGCGACGCCTCGCTGGCCTATTGGCAATCGGTGAACGGATTGCCGCTGCCCGAAGGCGCAAGGCCGCCTGCCGAAACGCTCGATCACTACAAGTCGCTGAGCTTCCCCTATGCACCCGGCAATTAAACTCGGCGGCACATGGCCCGATTTCGCGCCTATTGCCGCACGCGAGGGTGCACGCCTAAAGGCATGACCATGGCAGATATCAAACCAGACCAGCAAATCAGCAGGCGCGGGGGGCGGCGCAATCGCGGTGCGCCCACCATCAGTGACGTCGCGCGGGAAGCTCATTGCTCGCCAATGACGGTGAGCCGTGTGATCAATGGCGAGAGCAGTGTGCGCGAGGAAACCCGCGCCACGGTGATGGAAGCGATCAGGAAGCTCAACTATTCGCCCAACCGCGCGGCACGCAGTCTGGCCGGAGCGTCGCAGACGCGCGTGGCTCTGCTCTATTCGAACCCGTCGGCCTCCTATCTCAGCGAACTGCTTATGGGCGCGCTCGAGCAAGCGAGCCTTTCGGATGTTCAGCTGATCGTGGAACGCTGCGAATTCGATAAGGACGAGTTCGCCGTGGTGCGCCGGTTGGTGGAACTGGGGATCGACGGCTTCGTGCTCCCATCCCCGTTATGCGACGAGCAGCCCTTGCTCGATATGCTGACCGAACTCGGCGCCACGGCGGTGGCGGTGGGCTCCGGCCGGGCGCCCGAGAACCATTCCTCGGTGATGATCGACGAGTTCCAGGCCGCTTACGACATGACCAGCCACCTCATCGGGCTGGGGCATAAACGGATCGGCTTTATTGTCGGCAACCCGCACCAGAGCGCCAGCGCCCAGCGCCTCGCCGGCTTTAACGAAGCAATGGCGGCTGCGGGCCTCGACGTTCCTAGCGAAGTCGTCGCGCAGGGCTTGTTCTCCTACCGCTCGGGCCTCGATGCGGCCGAGCGGCTGCTGTCGCGTGCCCAGGGACTCACCGCAATCTTCGCTTCCAATGACGATATGGCCGCGGCCACCGTGGCGGTCGCCCACCGCCGCCATCTCGACGTGCCGGCGGACCTCTCCGTTACCGGCTTCGACGACACCGCCATGGCAAGCACTATCTGGCCCGAACTGACGACGATCCGCCAGCCGATCGGCGACATGTCGCGCCGGGCGGTGGAATTGCTCGGCAAAGAGTTGCGCGCCCAGCAGAAGGGCGACCGGGTCAAACCGACCCACATCACGCTGGGCTACAAGCTGATCCGGCGCAATTCCGACGCCGCGCCTTCGCTTGCCAGCCGCAAGAACTGACAAATCAGAGGGACAATGCCAAACGAAGACCAACCCCGCCTGCGCTCGCGCGACTGGTTCGCCAATGCCGAGCGGATGGACATGACCGCGCTCTATCTCGAGCGGTTCATGAATTACGGCATCACCCCGGAAGAATTGCAGTCGGGTCGCCCGATCATCGGCATTGCTCAGTCGGGCAGCGACCTGTCTCCCTGCAACCGCATCCACCTCGACCTCGCCAAGCGGACGCGCGATGGCATTCGCGATGCAGGCGGCGTCCCGATCGAATTCCCGGTCCATCCGATCTTCGAAAATTGCCGCCGTCCGACTGCAGCGCTCGACCGCAACCTGCTCTATCTCGGCCTCGTCGAGCTGCTCAATGGCTATCCGATCGACGGCGTGGTGCTGACCACCGGCTGCGACAAAACCACACCGAGCCAGATCATGGCCGCGAGTACGGTGGACATTCCCGCCATCGTGCTCAGTGGCGGGCCGATGCTCGATGGCTGGCACGAGGGTGAGCTGGTTGGTTCGGGCACCGTTATCTGGCGCAGCCGCCGCAAGCTGGCCGCAGGTGAGATCGACGAGGCGGAGTTCCTCCAAAGCGCCTGCGACAGCGCGCCCAGCGCCGGGCACTGCAATTCGATGGGTACAGCGAGCACGATGAATGCGGTGGCCGAGGCGCTCGGCCTTTCTCTCACCGGTTGCGCGGCGATCCCCGCCCCGTACCGCGAGCGGGGGCAGATCGCCTACGAGACCGGTAAACGGATCGTCGGAATGGTCCGCGAGGATTTGCGGCCCTCGCGCATCCTCACTCAGGAGGCCTTCCTCAACGCGATCGCTGTTACCAGCGTGATCGGCGGATCGTCCAATGCCCAGCCGCATATCGTAGCCATGGCGCGCCATGCGGGAATCGAGCTGGGTCCCGAAGTCTGGCAAGATTATGGCTATGACCTGCCGCTGCTGGTCAACATGCAGCCGGCGGGCAAATATCTCGGCGAGCGGTTTCACCGCGCGGGCGGTGTGCCTGCGGCAATGTGGGAGCTGCTTCAGGCGGGCAAGCTCGACGGCGAGTGCATCACTTGCACGGGCAGGAACCTCGCGGAGAACCTTGAGGGCCGCGAGAGCCGCGACCGCGAGATGATCCGCCCCTTCGGCGATCCGCTGCAGGAGAAG
>DASWIR010000341.1:0-2332 GCA_036397575.1 Alteraurantiacibacter sp.
GCCGCCGCATGGTCGGCGAGCTCAATGTGGACCGCCAATGCCGCCACGGTCAGCCCCGCCCCCGACACCGCGGACGGGCGCTGCCATTTGACGCCGGCCAATCTCGTTACCATGCCGCATCGCAGCCATGAATGGCGCGACACGGCGCGCCAGCTTGCCCTCGCCTTCGCGGATGAGGCGCATTTCGCGATCCATGACGCCGTGCCGCCAACCTTCGGCGACGAGGGCGCGGCGAACCACATGCGGCTGACCGAGAGCCACGGCGAGGCCGGAGTCGAGATCTTCGTCTATGGACGCCCTGGAGGTGCCTTCCCCGCGCGTCAGCACGAACAGGCCAGCCGCGCGGTCGCGCGCCTCCACGGGCTCGGCCCGGCGAAGGTGCTGTTCATCGAGCAGTCGCAGGCCGCGATCGATGCGGGCGCGTTTCACAATGACGTAGTCGCTGTTGCGAACGAGCGGGTACTCTTCGCCCATGAGCAGGCATTTGCCGACCGGGAAGGCGCCTATGCCGCGATCCGCGATGCTTTTCCTGCGGTGGAGATTGTCGAAGTGCCGGCCAACGCGGTCAGCCTCGAGGAGGCCATCCGCACCTATCTGTTCAACGCGCAATTGCTGACCCTCCCCGACCGCACAATGGCGCTCGTAGTGCCCAGTGAATGCCGCGAAAGCCCGGCAGTATGGGACTGGATCGAGAAGATGCTCGCGGGGAACGGCCCGATCCGTCAGGTCCTGCCCGTCGATGTGCGGCAGAGCATGGCCAATGGCGGCGGCCCCGCCTGCCTGCGGCTGCGCGTGGTAGCGGACCCGGCGACTGTCGACCCGCGCTTCCTCCTCGACGATGCGAAGGCCGAAGCGATCGAGCGTATTATCGCCGCCGAATGGCCCGAAAGCATCGAACCTGCCGAGATTGGAACCGATGCCCTGCGAAAGAACGTCGTCTCGGCGCGATTGTCCCTCTTGCAGACGCTTTCGCTGGAAGAACTGGGTTAACGCTCTGGACCTGTCGTCGAGCGCCTTTACAATCGCTATCCTGTTAACCTTCGTGTGCGCCTGAAATCCGTGTCTGGCACGGGCTTTGCACTCTACCTGGTTAAGGAAAGGATGCCCATGCTGCGCAAGATCGGCCGACTATTCGTGATCAAGACGAAGTTCGAAGCCTATCTGATTGTCTATGCGCTTGCGCTGGGCGCCACCGAGCGCGGCAGTGTCTATCTTACGCAATATCCGGGTGTAGGCGGCAAGCTGCTGTTCCTTGCCTGCACGGGCGCGGTGTTCCTCGCCGGGGCGAAAATCTTCGATTGCCTGCGCTTCGAACGCGAGCGGCGCGAGGCACAAGAGGCGACGGCAGAGACCGCCTAAGCATTGTCGAAAACCGTCATGCTGAACTCGGTTCAGCATCCATCGCGCCACGGAAACGGACGGACCAAGTGGAGAAATGGACCCTGAAACAAGTTGGCGTTTATCCCCTTGCGTCATGTAGTAGTTCCGGCTATACAATGGGTATGAAAACGAAAGCCCCGACACTCCGCCAGTTCCTCGACCAGTTCCCGACTGAGGACGCTTGCTTGGAACACTTGATGCGGAACCGCTATGGCCAGCGCCATGCCTGTGCGAAATGCGGCAAGGATGCCCATTTCTATCGGGTTTCGACGCGCAAGGTCTATTCATGCGAACATTGCGGTCATCAGATCGCCCCCATGGCCGGAACGCCGTTCGAGCGCACCCGTACTCCGCTGCGCGATTGGTTCCTTGTCATGTTCATGTTTTCGACAAGCCGCAACGGCGTGGCGGCAACCGAAGTGCAGCGCCAGCTTGGCGTGACCTACAAGACGGCGTGGCGCATGTGCCATGAAATCCGCAAATATATGGCATCGCTCGATAGCGACGACCAGCTTGGCGGACCCGGCTCGCATGTCGAAATCGACGAGACGCTGATTGGCGGCAAGGTTTCCGGCATGGGATCGGGTTACAAGGGCAACAAGACGTGTGTGCTTGGCATGCTGCGCGGTGGCGAACTGGTGACGCGCGTTGTCCAGAGCCGCACGAAGCAAGCGATGCAGGGCGAAATCCTGCGCCAGATCATCCCCGGCACGACGCTGCACACCGATGAATTTGGCGGCTACAAGGACATTGACCAGTCCGGCTTTCGCCATGTGAAGGTCAACCACAGCATCGGCGAATATGCGACCGCGCTGGGCGCTGGCGTCAATGCCATCGAAGGCTTCTGGGCGCAGTTGAAGCGCGGGATTAACGGAACGCATATCCATGTCAGCGGGAAGCATCTTTGGAAGTATCTGGGGGAGTTTGAGTATCGCTACAATATGCGTCACTC
>DASWIR010000342.1:0-2104 GCA_036397575.1 Alteraurantiacibacter sp.
GTCGATAGCACCGAGATCGATGAAGGCGACGAACTCGTTGAGCACGATCTTGGTGCCGAACAACCCGCCGGCAACGCCAGCCTCTTCCCACGGAATACCGAGGAGGACCATGACTGGTGCGAAGATCCAGCCGACGATAAGCTGGAAGGAAAGCTCCGGATAGCCGAACAGCGATCCCGCCCAGCCGAGAATGCCGTTTGCTAGCGCCACCAGCGCAACGAAGGCCAGCACCATCGCGCCGACGGCGACAGCCAGCTTGACCCCGGTCTGTGCACCTTGCGCCGCGGCTTCGATAATATTGGCCGCGCGGCCGCTTTCGTCGAAATGCTCGGCGACCTCGACTTCATGGGGCTTCGACCCGCCTTCAGTAATCGCCGCGGGCCCTTCGGCGCTGATCCGCGCGCGGGGCAGGGAGATTTCTCCGTCTGCTTCGGGCGAGGGTTCATCCACGTCGGGCATGATGATCTTGGCCATCAATATGCCGCCCGGAGCGGACATGAAGGCGGCAGCCAGCAAATAGGGCAGGTACTCTTCGCCCAGCAGCCCGGCATAGGCCGCGAGGATCGTACCCGCCACGCCGGCCATGCCCACGCTCATCAGCGTGAACAGTCGCGACGGCGAAAGCGCGGCCAGATAGGGCCGCACGACCAGCGGGCTTTCCGATTGGCCGACGAAGATATTCGCCGCCGCACCGAGCGATTCCACCCGGCTGATCCCGGTGAGCCAGCCGATTGCCCCACCGACCCAGCGGACGATCCGTTGCATGATGCCGAGATGGTAGAGGATCGAAACCAGCGCGGCGAAGAAGATGATCACCGGCAGCGCGCCCAGCGCGAATGTATTGGCCAGCGGATTGTCCTCGCTTGCACCGAACAGGAATTGCGTGCCTTCTCCGGCATAGGACAGCAGGGCCGCCACACCGTTCGACATGGCCTGGATCACCGCACGGCCCCAGCTCGTGCCAATTACAAGCAGTGCGATGGCCGCCTGCAGCGCGAAGGCAGCCCCGACCACCCGCAGGCGGATCTTGCGCTTGGCGTTGGAGAGCAGGAAAGCGATGGCAAGGATCGCGGCGATCCCGGCAATGTTTATCAGCTGGGGCGGCACACGAGCTCCGGGTCTGAGAGGGCTGCCAGCTGTTTCGCGCTTTGCCGCGGTAAGGTCAAAGGAGAATGTGGAGCATGTTCCACGCCGCTTCCCTTTTTCACCGCCGCGCAATAGCAATGGAGCGATGAGCGACACCGAAATCGCGCGGCCCCCCGCACCTGCCATTCCTGTCCCGCTGTTTCTCTATGCGCTGCTTTATGGCGGGATGACCTGCATTGCGGGTGTGCTCGGCGCCAAGCAGGTGGCGCTCGGTCCGCTGGCGGTGGAGGCCGGGATATTCCCCTTCCTGATGCTGGTAGCGATCTCTAGCACGAGTGCCGCGCTTTATGGTCGCCCGACAGCGGACAGGCTGGTACGATTCGGCTTCCTGCCGCTGGTGACCGCGATCGTGCTGACCTGGATCGTGCTGCGGCTGCCGACCGACGAGGGGATGTACGAACCCGCCAAGGAGGCGTTCCCGGTCATCCTCGGCCAGAGCTGGCGGCTGATGGCGGCGGGCATCGTTGCCTATGGCGTGTCGATGACGCTCAACGTCTACATCTTCTCGAAGCTGGGCAGCGTCGGGATGCGCTTCGTGGCGCTGCGCGGCGCTATCGCTTCGGTGCTGAGCCAGGTGGTCGATACGCTGATCTTCATCACCGTGGCCTTCTACGGCGTCCGTCCGATCGGTGAATTGCTGCTCGGTCAGGCGTTGGCCAAGGTGGTGCTGTCGATTGTGCTGGTGCCGCCCGTGATCCGGCTGCTGGTCTGGCTGGCGCGGCGGATCGACCAGCCCGCGGAAATTGCCAGGTGAGCGAGATCGAGAGACTGGTTGCCCTTGCGCGGCAGACGGCTGGAAGGGCGTATGCTCCCTATTCTCATTTCCATGTCGGTTGCGCGGTCGCCGGGCCGGACGGACTGGTGGCGGTCGGGGCGAATATGGAGAACGCCTGCTACCGGCTCGGCATCTGCGCGGAGCAGGCAGCGCTTGCTGCCGCGCAGCAGGCTTTCGGGCTCG
>DASWIR010000343.1:0-9394 GCA_036397575.1 Alteraurantiacibacter sp.
CTTCCGGCGACAAAGACCGATCCTTCGAGCGCATAATGGCGTTTGCCATGCAACTGATACAGCACCGTTCCGAGCAGGCGATTATCCGAATGCGGCAATTGCTCGCCAAGATTCGTCAGCACGAAGGCGCCGGTGCCGTAAGTCGCCTTGGTCTCGCCGGGCGCCAGACAGCCCTGCCCGATGGTTGCCGCCTGCTGGTCGCCCGCCATGCCGCCGATAAGAATCGCCGAGCCGAACAGCTCCGGTGACGTGCGAAGCAGGTCATTCGCATTGTCGATCACTTCGGGAAGCGCCGCCACCGGCACGCCAAACAGCTGGCAAAGCCCCTCGTCCCAGCTGTCGCCCTCAAGCGGGAAGAGCAGCGTGCGGCTGGCATTGCTGGGATCGGTAAGGTGCATGCCCCCAGTCAGCTTGAAAATCAGCCAGCTCTCGATCGTGCCGAAGGCGAGCAGTCCAACTTTTGCGGCTTCCGCGACCGCCGGCTCGTTTTCAAGGAGCCAGCGCATCTTGGTGCCCGAGAAATAGGGATCGAGCAGCAGCCCGGTCCGCTCCCGCACCAAATCCTCGTGTCCGGCTTCGCGCAGCTCCTCGCAAAAATCCGCAGTGCGCCGGTCCTGCCACACGATCGCGCGGGCGAGCGGTTCTCCCGTTCGCCGATCCCATGCGACCACCGTCTCACGCTGGTTGGTGATGCCGATCGCGGCGATGCGGGCCGCTCCGCCGGCCTTGGCGACCATTTCGCGCGCGCAGGCCAGCGTCCTGTCCCAGATTTCCGCTGCATCGTGCTCGACCCAGCCAGGGTGCGGATAATGCTGCGTCAACTCTTCCTGAGCGAGGCCATGCAGCGCCCCATCGGCACCGAACAGAATGGCGCGGGTCGAGGTCGTGCCCTCATCGAGCACCAGGATCAACGGGTCGGACAAGCAGCACCTCCTCTCACGCTCGACTTCACCATCCCGCTCGCGCATAGGCAAGCGATGGCTTTGCCGCCCAAGCCCTGGCCCACCGAACGCTGCGAGCAATTGCAACCGCTCGTCCGCCGCGTACTGGCGGCAAACCCTTCGCCTTTTACCTATACCGGAACCCAAACCTACCTTGTCGGCACGCAAGAGGCGCTGGCGGTGATCGACCCCGGCCCGGACCTTCCCGAGCATCTCGATGCGCTCTCCGCGGCCATTGGCGACGCGAAGGTGGCAGCAATCATGTGCACTCACACCCATCGCGACCATTCGCCCGCCTCGCGCCCATTGGCGGCGATGACCAACGCACCGATCGTCGGCTGTGCTCCGCTGGCAATTGCGAGCGACATGCCGCGCGCCGATGCGCCGTTCGACGCCGCCTACGCGCCGGACCGGGTGCTGGCGGATGGCGACACGGTCTCCGGCCCCGGCTGGAGGCTGACCACCGTCGCGACACCGGGCCACACGTCGAACCATCTGTGCTTTGCGCTGGAAGGCACTGGGGCGCTGTTCACAGGGGATCACGTGATGGGCTGGTCCACCACCGTGGTCGCGCCGCCCGATGGCGATATGGCTGACTACATGCAAAGCCTCGACAAGCTGCGCTCGCGCGAGGACACTGTCTATTATCCGGCGCATGGCCCAGCGGTCGACAATCCGCGCAAGCTCGTGCGCGGCATGATCGGCCACCGGCGCCAGCGCGAGGGCCAGATCCTGCGCTTGCTGGAGCGCGGACCTGCTGAAATCGAGGCGATGGTCCCCCATATGTATAAAGGCGTGGATGAGCGGCTATGGCCCGCCGCCGGCCTTTCCGTCCTCGCGCATCTGATCGATCTGGAACGCCGCGGCATGGTGGAGGGTTCTGAAGGCATATGGAAAAGGATCGCCTGACCAGGGAAATCAGGCCGACTTCCGGTCTGGAACCGGCCTTGCGCCGCGACGCACCGCTCGCCGTGCTCAATATCCTGCCCTGGGCGTTGCTCGGTGCCGCGCTGATGCTTGCCGCTTTCTTCGCCTGGCGTGCCTATGGCCCGCAGGATTACGGCGACCCGCTCGCGACCAGCCTCGTCGCCTTCGAAAAGCAGAACCGGCTAACTGTGTTTTCCGCGCAGCTCGCGCCGGTTGTATCGAGCGAGGACAGCCGCCTCCTCGGTCTCGTTGAATCACGGCAGGTCGCGGTGATCCCCGCGCAGGTCGATTACACGCTCGATCTCAGTGGAATGGACGAGAGCCGGCTCGCCTGGGACGAGACGACCGAAACGCTCGACATACTCCTTCCGCCGGTCCAGGTCGGGCGGCCAAATCTGGACGAGGCGCGCGCGCAATATCTGCGCGAAGGCATCTGGATCAGCCGCGACGCGCAGGACCAGCTGACTCGCGACAATACCCGTCTCGCCGAACAGCAGGCGAGCGAACAGGCGGACAATCCGGTGCTGATGGGCCTCGCCCGTTCCGCCGCGAGGGACGCAATCCGCCAGAACCTCGCTATACCGCTGTCGGTGGCGGGCTATGGCAATGTTACCGTCGATGTTCGCTTCGAAGGAGAAGCCCTGCCGCCCTCGCGCTGATTCGATCTTCCAGCGCTTCGGCACCGGTGCTAAATTACCTGCAGGGTTGCCGGGCGGGAGTTCGGTGCATGGCTAGTATTCCATTTTCGACTGACACGGATCGCGGCGAAGCGCGGTTCTTCTTCATCATGGCTTGCCTGATGGCGGCGACGATCGTTGCCGGCTTTTCATTCAACATCGTGGTTGGCCGCTCAAGCTTCGCGCTGCCGCCGGTCTACCACTTCCACGCCATCGTGATGATGGGCGGTCTGGGCCTCTACGTTGTGCAGAATTCGCTGATCCTGGCCGGCAACGTCGCCCTCCACAGACGGCTGGGCTGGGTCGCAATGGCTTGGGTCCCTCTGATGGTGCTGACCGGCCTGCTGTTGACCCGGATTTCGCTGCAGGAGCGCGGCGGTCCGCCCTTCTTCGACCAGAACCAGTTCCTGATCAGCAATCCGCTGCACCTTTTCGGCTTTGCCGCGATGATCGGCTGGGCAATTACCGCGCGCCGCAACACCGGCTGGCACCGCCGGCTGATGTATTGCGGATTCGCCACGCTGCTGGGGCCGGGCGTGGGCCGCCTGCTGCCCAATCCGCTCTTGATCCCCTACGCCTGGTACACCGCCGCCGTGCTGCCGCCGATCATCTTCGCGGTCGTCGGCATCCTCGCCGACCGTCGCCGCTATGGCCGTGCTCATCCCGCATGGTTCTGGGGCATCGGCGTGGTAATCGGCATCCAGATCGTGGCCGACCTGATCGCGTACAGCCCGCTCGGCTATCAGTTTACCGAATGGTTTCTCGCCGGAACGCCGGGCGCCGAGAGGCCGATGGAGGCATTCTTCCCGCCGATGTAGGTTGTTCGGCCGGGCTGGAGCGCCTATCTGCAGGCCACAATGACCGTAGAAACCAAGCTTCCCTCCGGCACTGATTTGCTCGCCGAGATCGACCGCCTACGCAAGGAGCGCAATGCGGTAATTCTGGCTCATTATTATCAGAAGCCGGAATTACAGGACCTAGCCGATTTCGTGGGTGACAGCCTCGAGCTCAGCCGTAAGGCGGCGGATACCGATGCAGAGGTGATCGCCTTTTGCGGCGTCAAATTCATGGCCGACACGGCCAAGATTCTCAGCCCCGAGAAGATCGTCGTGCTGCCCGATATGGATGCCGGTTGCAGCCTTGAGGATTCATGCCCGCCGGAAAAGTTCAAGGCGTTCCGCGAAGCGCATCCCGATCACATCGCGCTGACCTATATCAACTGTTCGACCGAGGTGAAGGCCCTCAGCGACGTGATCGTCACCAGTTCGTCCGCCGAAACGATCCTGCAGCAGATTCCGAAGGACCAGAAGATCATCTTTGGGCCCGACCGGCACCTCGGCGGCTATCTCAACCGCAAATTCGACCGCGACATGCTGCTGTGGCCGGGCGTGTGTATCGTCCATGAGGCGTTCAGCGAGACCGAGCTGATGAAGTTGGTTGAAAAGCACCCTGGAGCCCCGGTCGCCGCGCATCCGGAATGCCCGCCGGCAATCCTCGATCATGCCGATCATGTCGGCTCGACCAGTTCGATCCTCAATTTCGCCAAGACGTTCGAGGGCGACACTCTGATCGTCGCGACCGAGCCTCATATCATCCACCAGATGGAAAAGGCGCTGCCCGAGAAGAATTTCATCGGCGCGCCGGGGGCGGACGGCAATTGCAACTGCAACATCTGCCCGTACATGGCGCTCAATACGATGGAGAAGCTTTATGCCTGCCTGCGCGACCTCGAACCGCGCATCGAGATCGAGGAGAGCTTGCGGCTGGCGGCAAAGAAGAGCCTCGACCGGATGCTGGAAATGGCTGGTGGCACCGTAGGCAAGGGCGATCTGGGGCCTAGCGGGGATTAATCGAGGAGGCTGTGAGCAAAGCCTTCAAAGGCAAGACCTGCGTCTATTGCGCCGTCGAGGGGATTTCTTCGACCGAAGAGCACGTAGTTGCGAGGACGTTCTTTCCAGTCGAACAACGGCAAGGCATTCCCAAGGTCCCAGCCTGTGGATCCTGCAACTGTCGACAACGACTTGATTACCATCTGGAAGATGAGTCTCTATGGCGTGATCATTTGCGATGGCGAAAATCGAAATGAGAGCGCCTCTATTTGCTACGCGAGTACAGGCCCGAGAGGAAAGGTCTTGCCAATCGGATTGGACTGATCAACCCGCCACAGCCTTCCGCACCACGTCAGGCTCCGCCTCGATCACCTTGAGATAGGCGCGCACCGCGGGCGACGGCATGTGACGACCGATCTCGTACTGGCGGATGCCGGCTACCGGGATGCCATAGGCCCGCGCGAACTCCGCCTGGCTCATGCCGAGACGATTGCGTAGCTTGCGGATGCGGCGGCCCATGTGGGCACGCTCCACCCCAGCCACCGACACGTCGAAATCTTCCGGATCGTTGGGATCAGCCGGGATCGCTATGGTAGTCTCTTTGTTCACCTGCATTGCTCCTGCGAACCGAAATTAGCCTGACCTTGTCACCGCGCCAGACATGGATTGCGGTGTAGAGTTTGCCGTCAATCATGCCGACTGCCTTGTTGCGATCCTCGCCATCCATCTCCCGAAAGGAACTGGAGATGATGTGATCCGGATCGTCAAAAATCCGTGCCCCGAACCAAAGCGATAAGCCATGCTTGAACTTGTTGGCTTCTTCCTTGACCGGATCGAATTCGAACTCCATGCCGCCGACTATGTGAATCACATATAGGCGACAATCGGAGACGCGTCCATTCCCGCGCTATTCCAGCGCCGGCTTCTCCCCCTGCGCCGCGCGCGCCAGCACCAAGGCAAGCCCCAGCAGCGCCATCCCGGCCACATCGGCGGCGGACAGCGTCTCGCCGAAGGCCAGCCAACCATTGAGCGCCGCCACCGCCGGCTGGGTCAGCAGCGCAAGGCCGATCACAAGCGGCCGGAAATAGCCCAGCGCATAGACCAGCAGACCCTGCCCGATGATCTGGCTGCCCAGCGCCAGCGCCAATACCGGTGTCCAGTCCCGCGGCCAGAAAGGCTCGCCCAGCAGCAACGCCAGCCCCGCCGTCAACGGCAACCCCGCCGCGCTTGCCAGGGTGAGCATTCCCCACGGGCCAAGCGTGGCACGAGCGCGCTGCAGGATCATCAGGTAGAAGGCATAGAACAGGCCCGCCAGCAAGCACAGCAGGTCGCCGGAGAGCGTCGTCGGCGAAATCTCGAAACTGCGGCCCATCAGGATCGCCATTCCCGCCCCCGCCGCCGCCAGTGCGGCCCATTCGCGCATGCGGGGCCAGCGATGCAGCAGAAAGAAACCCCACACCATCAGCACGAGGCTGCCCGAATTGCCAAGCAGCGTGGCATTGCCGAGCCGCGTATAGCCGATCCCTATATGCCAGCTCGCCAGGTCGGCGGCGAAGAACAGCCCTGCAAGCGCGATCGCCAGCAGCGCGCGGCGGGGAATCGCACCCAGCCGCTCGCCCTGAAGGCGGGCGATGAGCAGCAGGAAGGGAAGCGCCAGCGCCAGCCGCCAGAACCCCGCCGAGACCGGGCCTGTATCGGCCAGACGCACTGCCCATGGCCCCAGCGCCAGCAGCATGTTGCCGCCGATCAGCGCGGCAAATGGCAGCCATTTGAGCCAATTGTCCGATGCCGCGCGGTCCATCGCGCCAGATAGCGCCTTCCCCGGGCCGGTCTATAGGCTATCGTAAGTTGCGGACGGGCAATCCGCCGGAAACGCGGGAGGAGCATATCCATGGCAATGCGCAGCTGGCTGTTCGTGCCGGGAGACAGCGAAAGGAAGCTGGCCAAGGCGGCGCAAAGCGGCGCCGACGTGGTTATCATCGATCTCGAGGATGCTGTGCAAGAGAATGCCAAGCCGCAGGCGAGGGCAATGGCGCGCAGCTGGCTGATCGCCAATCGCGAACAGATCGTCGAGGCGAGCGGCCAGGCGCATTGGGTGCGGATCAACGCACTCGACACGCCGCATTGGCGCGAAGATCTGACGGCGGTGATGGAAGGGAAGCCGGCGGGCATCATGCTGCCGAAGGCGAGCGGCCCGGAACAGGTTCAGCAGCTGAGCGCCGAGCTCCACGAGCTGGAACAGCAAGAGGGCATTCCAGCCAATACCACGCTCATCCTGCCGTTGGTGAGCGAAACGCCCGCGGCCGCGCTTACTATCGCGGCCTATGCCGCCGCTTCGTTGCCCCGGCTGGCCGGGCTGACCTGGGGCGCGGAAGACCTGTCGGTCGCGATCGGCGCCACCCGCAAGAAGACCGAGGCAGGCGAATGGGCGGATGCCTTTCGTCTGGTACGCGCACAAGTGCTGCTCACCGCCCATGCCGCAAATGTGATGGCGGTGGACACGCTGCAGGCCGAATTCCGTGACCTCGAAGGGTTGAAAGAGGCCGCCACGGCTTCATACGCGGACGGATTCCATGGGATGCTGGCAATCCACCCCGACCAGGTGCCGGTGATCAACGCAGCTTTCACCCCAAGCGAAGAGGAACTGGAGCAGGCCCGCGCAATCGTGGACGCCTTTGCCGCCGATCCCGCCGCAGGCGCGCTGCAAGTGGACGGGCGGATGGTCGATCGGCCCCATCTCGAGCAGGCGCGCCGCCTGCTCGCGCAATCGCGCTGACTATTCGGCGGGCTCCCCTGCTGGTTCTGTTACGGGCGGGGCGGTTTGGTCATCGGCCGGTACTTCGACGCCTTCCTCAGCCGTCTCGCCCTCATCCTCCACTGCCGCTCCCGCGCTCGTCGCGTCGGGACTGGGTCTCGCCAGCGGCGGCTGCGATTTCAGCGTTTCGACCGGCAGCATCGCGTCGCTGATCGTACCTTCCAATACCTCGCCGCTGGCGGTGCGCGCATCGTCGCTTTCAGGTTGGGGCGCATCGTCACCGCAAGCGGCCAGCAGGCTGAGTGCTGCAATCGAGGTAAGACAACGGATCATGAAGCTGGCGTCTCCGCGATATTCTGGCCGATGGCAGCGAAAAAGTCGCCGCCGCGGGCGAGCAATGCCTCATCCCAGCCCTGGGGCGCAACATCGATTCCGCGTTCCGCCAGGCTGGTGACGCCATATTCGGCAATGCCGCAAGGTACGATCCCGGAAAAATGGGTGAGGTCGGGCGCAAGATTCACGGCAAATCCATGCATCGTCACCCATTTGCGGATGCGTACGCCGATTGCGCCGATCTTGGCTTCCTTGCCGCCCGGTCCGCTGGTCCAGATGCCGACGCGCCCTTCGGCTCGCCATGCTTCCACTCCGAAATCGGCAAGCGCCGCTATCATCCATCCTTCCAGCGCATGGACGAAATTGCGCGCATCCTTCTGCCGCCGGGAGAGGTCGAGCAGCACGTAGCACACGCGCTGGCCGGGCCCGTGGTAGGTGTAGCGCCCGCCGCGTCCGGTCTCGACCACTTCGAAGCGGGGGTCGAGCAGTTCGTCGGCCACGGCGCTGGTGCCGCCCGTATAGACCGGCGGATGTTCGAGCAGCCAGACCAGTTCTTCGGCCTCGCGGGCTGCGATGGCGCGGTTGCGCTCTTCTTGCTCCGCCAAGGCAGCACGGTAAGGAACAGGCGCGTAATCGCGCCGCCATTCGATATTGCCGGGCAAATTGCGATCCATTGGGTTTGCGTGAAACACCAGGCCGGGCTTATCAAGCGATAAGGATCAGACCCTGGTTCGCCGCAAGAGGAAATAGGCCATGAAATTCGACATGAACCGGGCCTGGAACCGGACGCGGATAATGATCACCGGCAACCGCGACCTCGTGCTGGTAACGGCCGGCCTGTTCTTCTTTCTCCCGTTCCTCGCCGCTTTGCTGATGCTGCCGCAGCTGATCGGCGATATTCCTCCGCCCGATGCCGGGCCGGAAGCGATCCAGGCATTCATCCAGAACCTGCCGGCCAGCGTCTGGCTGATGATTCTGGTGCTCAGCCTGGTCCAGGCGATGGGCACGCTGGGCCTCCTGGTGCTGGTGGGGGACACGTCGCGTCCCACGCTCGGCAGTGCGCTGAGCCGCGGGTTCGTTGCACTGGCGCCCTATATCGTCACGCAGCTCCTGCTCGGCATGGGGCTGCAATTGCTGGCACTGATCCCGCAAGTGCTGGCCGCCGCGAGCGGATCGGCGGCAATCCAGTTCGTCGCCGATCTGGTGCTGTTCGTTGTTACTATCTACCTAATTGCCCGCTTCTCGCTGGCCGGCGTGGCAATGGTGCTTGAAAGGAAGTTCAATCCGATCCGCGCAATGCTCAGATCATGGCAGCTGACCGCGGGCAACGGCATGCGGCTGGCCTCGTTCTACCTGCTACTGGGCATTGCCGCCATCGTGATCGGCCTGCTGGCCTATTTCCTCCTGGCGCTGATATTCTCGCTGGCCGGGCCGCAAGCTTCACTGATCGGAGCGAGCATCGCGCTCGCCGCGATCGGAAGCATCATGCTGGTGCTGTTCATGGCTGTGATGGCGGCCGCGCACCGTCAGCTATCGGGCGGCGGGGAAGCCGAAGGACCGAGCATGCCGCTCGGATAAGCGCGCCCTACTTCCAGCCCCAGCAGAGCTTGCAGGGCAATATATTAAGCCATTCGAACCCGGTTTCTATGCGCTGAAAGTGTTTGGCTGTGAGGTCGCGGGCGACATTACTGAACTGATATGTGAGGAACGCACCGCCTTCGCGGACCACGCGATAGGTCGCCGCCGCAATATTGGGTCCGACTCCTTCAGGCAGAGTCGAGAAGGGCAAGCCGGACAATACGTAATCCGCCTGCCCATGCCCGTGAACGCGGACGATTTCTTCTACATCCTCTGCCGAGCCGAGCACCGCATGGAAGCGGCTGTCACGGATCGTGCGCTTGAGATAATCGATATAGAGTGGGTTGGTGTCTA
>DASWIR010000344.1:0-6288 GCA_036397575.1 Alteraurantiacibacter sp.
GATCCCCGCCTTCGCGGGGACGCGGGAGCGGAGGCGTTTTTCCTCCGCCCCCGCCCTTTCCTGCCGGGCGCCTTCGTCACCACCGAAAGCGGCACCGGCCTGGTCCATATGGCGCCCGACCATGGCGAAGACGATTTCGACCTGTGCAAGGCGCACGGGATCAACCCGGTCTTCGCGGTCGGTGCGGACGGACTCTACCGCGACGACTGGGCGTGGCTGGGCGGGAACGACGAGCGCCGCCGCAGCGTGATCAACCCGAATTTCAACGCGCCGGACGGGCCGATCTGCTTCGACCTGCGCGAAGCCGGGGCGCTGCTTTCCGCCAGCGCCGATTATCAGCACTCCTACCCGCATTCATGGCGCTCCAAGGCCAAGGTGATCTTCCGCTGCACGCCGCAATGGTTCGTGCCGATGGACAAGACAGGCGTGACCGAACATTTCGACACGCCGCCCGAGCAGCGCTGGGAAAATGAGGGCGGCGCGCTGGAGCCCGACCCGACACTGCGGCTGCTTGCCATGCAGGCCATCGCCGAGACGCGCTTCGTGCCCGAGAAGGGCCGCAACCGCATCGGAAGCATGGTCGAAGGGCGGCCCGACTGGGTGCTCAGCCGCCAGCGCGCCTGGGGCGTGCCGATCACTTTGTTCGTGCACCGGAAAACCGGCGAATATCTGGTCGATCACGAGGTCAACCAGCGCATCGTCGCGGCGATCCGCACCGGCGGCGTCGACGCGTGGGACGATGAGAACGCGCAGGCGCTGCTGGGCGAGGCATACGATCTCGCCGATTATGAGCGCGTGACCGATATTCTCGACGTGTGGTTCGATTCCGGCTGCACCCATGCCTTCGTGCTCGAGAGCGGACGCTGGCCCGACCTCCAATGGCCGGCGGACCTCTATCTCGAAGGCAGCGACCAGCATCGCGGCTGGTTCCAGTCCTCGCTGCTGGAAAGCTGCGCCACGCGGGGCCGCGCGCCTTACAATGCCGTTCTCACCCATGGCTTCACCATGGATGCCAAGGGCATGAAAATGTCCAAGAGCCTCGGCAATACGGTCGATCCGCTCAAGGTAATGGAGACCTATGGCGCGGACATCATCCGCCTGTGGGCGCTATCCGTGGACTACACCGAGGATCACCGGATCGGCGAGGAGATCCTGAAAGGGGTGGGCGATCAGTATCGCCGCCTGCGCAACACGTTCCGATATTTGCTCGGCGCGCTCGACGGGTTTACCGAGGCGGAGCGCGTGGACGATGTCGCGGCGATGCCCGAGCTGGAACGCTATGTGCTGGCGCTGCTGGCACAGCTCGATGGCAAATTGCGCCAGGCGGTCCATGATTACGACTTCAACCTCTATGTCCGCGAGCTGGTCGATTTCTGCAACGAAGACCTGTCGGCCTTCTACTTCGATATCCGCAAGGACTGCCTCTATTGCGATGCGCCGGGCAGCGCGAAACGCCGCGCCTACCGCACCGTGCTCGACACGCTGTTCCACGCGCTGGTGCGCTATGCCGCGCCGGTGCTGGTGTTCACCGCCGAGGAAGTGTGGGGCACGCGCTATCCGGACGGCGGGAGCGTGCATTTGCTCGAATGGCCCGATCTCTCCTTCCTTCGTCATTCCCGCGAAAGCGGGAACCCAGTCGAAGTGTCGGACGAGAGCCTACTGGGTCCCCGCTTTCGCGGGGATGACGAATTTATGGGCAGGTGGGCGCAACTCCGCAGCCTTCGCGAACGCGTGACCGAAGCGATCGAACCGATGCGGCGCGAAAAGACGATCCGTTCCTCGCTGGAAGCCGAAGTGACCGTACCCGCCAGCTTGGTACCGGAGGGATTCGACGAGGAGGCGCTTGCCGAACTGTTCATCACCGGCACAGTGACGCTCGGCGATGGTGATGCGGTGAGAGTGATCAAAACCGGAGCGGACAAATGCGGCCGCTGCTGGCGGCATCTGCCTGACGTCGCCGAGGATGGCGCGCTATGTGATCGATGCGAGGACGTAATCACGCAGATGGATACGGTTTGACGATGGCGCAACCGAATACAACCCGTCACCCTGAACTTGTTTCAGGGTCCATTTCTCCTCACGAACCGTCGGCTCCGGCTGCGCGATGGATGCTGAAACAAGTTCAGCATGACGATCTGGAAGGTAGCCCGGCATGAACATCCTGTGGCGCAATCGCCTGGTCGGCGTCGGCATCGCGCTGACCATCTTCGCGCTCGACCAGTGGTTGAAGAACTGGCTGATCGGCCCGATGCAGCTGCGCCAGCGCGGCCATATCGACCTGCTGCCTTTCTTCGACTTCACCTATACCGAGAATCGCGGCGTTTCGCTCGGCATGTTCACCGCCAATTCGATGGAAATGCGCTGGATACTGGTCGCGGTCACCGCGATCATCGCAGCCGTGGTGTTCGTGTGGCTGCTGCGTGAGAAGAAGTTCGGCGAGATTTTCGGCCTTTCGCTGATCCTCGGCGGCGCGCTCGGCAATATCGTCGACCGCTACCAGTTCGGCTATGTCATCGACTATGCCGATTTCCATATCGGCAGCTTCCGCCCATTCCTGATTTTCAATATTGCCGATGCCGCGATCACGATCGGGGTGGTGATTATCCTTGCCCGCGCGCTGTTCATGCGCGAGAAACACGACGAAACACAAAGCGGCCCCCAGGCCACGGAGAATTCCTGATGCGCAATGCGAAAACAATCATCCTGCTCGCCGCCGGTTCGGCCGTGCTGGCGGGTTGCGGCGGCAACGGGGTTTTCAATCGCGACCGACCCGACGAATTCGCCGTGCAGCGCCAGGCGCCGCTGGTTATTCCGCCCGATTTCGAACTGGTCCCGCCGCAGCCCGGCGCGCCGCGCCCGGTGGAAGGCACGGCGAGCCAGCAAGCGCTGGACGCATTGTTCGGCGGCCCGGCCCCGAGGAGCGACGTGGAAACCAGCACGCTCGATCAGGCGGGCGAGCCGGTTCCCGGAATCCGCAGCCAGGTGGGCGACGTGGCCACCAATACGGTGGACAAGGGCGTGACCACCCGCGCGATCATTGCCGCGCCGGAGAGCGAAGGCACGGTCGCCCGGGCAGTGATACCAGGCTAGACTCTTTCCGTTCGGCATTGAAACACTCCTCGCGCTCAGCGTGAGCCCCAGCGCAGGCTGGGGCCTCGGGCCGAAAGTGGGGCCATTACGGCATAAGGTCCCTGCCTACGCAGGGACACACAACTTGGGGCGCCCCGGCCAGGCCGAGGCCTCCCTTGAGACAGAGAGGTCGCTTCGATCCAAATCGGAAGGGCCTCGGTTTTCTAAATTTCGGACGGGTTGGCGGGCGCCTGCCCTCCTCCTCCATTCAGCATCGCCGGTGCCACGAAATTGCGCCCGGGCTGCATTGCGCCATTCTGCGCGAAGCCCGGGTCGAACTCATTATAGTCGCAGGTCAGCTCTTCATTCGCGGCGATATCGCGGATCGCCCAGCCGACATTGGGGTCGGTGAATTGCGTGTTCGGCGTCGCCGAGTGGTTCATGAAGCGGCCATTGTCGAATTCGACCACCGTGATCCCCTCGCGCGTCATGTGCGGATATCCGTAACGGTCGACGAACAGCTGGGTCAGCTCGTTCATCGAGTCCATGTCGCTGGAGCAGAAGAGGTGGTCGAAACGCTCGTCGAGCGTCCAGATCGCGGTCCCGGCGGCGATAGGCTCGACCGCGAATACGCCGACCCCCTCGATCTCGCTGGGGCCGACATAGGTCGGTACGATCAGCATATGTGTGACATCCGGGTGCAAGCTTTGCGGACACCCGCGCATCGCCGGAACTCCCGGCGACGGGCGCATAAATGCGCCGAGTTTTCGTGTGCTGCAATATGGAAAAATGCACCCGGTCTCAGCCGGTTGCCGCCCCGGCTTCGTCGCGCGCGGCGCGCGGCCTTTCGAGCCGCGAAACGAGCAGTTTGTCGATCCGCCTTCCATCCATGTCGACGACCTCGAAACGCCAGCCCTGCTCCGTGAAATACTCGCCCTCGACCGGCAGTTTCTTGAGCATGAACAGGACGAAGCCCGCGGCGGTGGCGAATTCGCGGGGCTGAGGCAAGTCGATCCCGATCCTGTCGGCGAGGCCGTCGGCGGGCATCGCTCCCGAAACCAGCAGCGAGCCGTCCTCGCGCTCGACCAGCAGCGGCATGTCGCCCTCGTCCTGGTGGCTGGCGAAAGTGCCGACTATCGCATCGAGCAGATCGGCGGGCGTTACCACGCCTTCGAAATGGCCATATTCGTCATGCACCATGGCCATGCCGACGCCCGATTGCTGCAGCATGCGCAGCGCATCCATGGCATCGAGCTGGTCGGGGATGATCTCGGCCTTGCGCAGCACGCTGTCGAGCCGGATCTCCTGCCCCTCCAGCATGAGAGCGAGGACGTCGCGGACCTTGACCACGCCGAGGACCCTGTCGACCGATTCCTCCGCGACCGGGAGCAGCGAATGGGGCGAGGCGGCGATCGCGGCGCGTATCTGCTCGTTGCCCGCTTCCCGCTCGATCCAGTCGAGTTCGGTCCTCGGCGTCATCAGCTCGCGCACCGGTCGGTCGGCAAGCCTCATTACGCCGGCCATGATCGCGCGCTCGCCCTCCTCGATCACGCCCGAGTGAGTCGCATCGGCGAAGATCATCTGCAGTTCCTCGGCGGTCAGCCCGTGCTCGCCCCGGTGACGTATGCCCATGAGACGCATCAGCGTGGAAGACGACCAGTCGAGCAACCATACGAAGGGCGCCGCCACCCGCGCCAGCAGGGCCATGGGCCGCGACATGACAATCGCGATCGGCTCTGCCGCGCGCAGTGCGATCTGCTTTGGCACCAACTCGCCCACCACCAGGCTGAAATAGGTTGTCAGCGCGATCACCAGCACGAAACCGGCATCGTCGGCGAATTTTTCCGGCACTCCGACCGAGGCCAGCCATCGTCCGGCGGGATCGCCCAGGGTCGATCCGGAGAAGGCACCCGCCACGATCCCGACCAGGGTGATGCCGATCTGCACGGTGGAGAGGAACTTGCCGGGGTCGGCCGCCAGGGCCAGCGCGGTCTTCGCCGCGCCGCTGCCGCGCTCCGCCGCCATTCTAAGCCGTGCAGTCCGCGCCGAGACGATGGCGAGTTCCGACATCGCGAAGACCCCGTTCAGCAGGATCAGCGCTGCGATGATTAAAATGCCGCTCCAGGAGGAAGTGGTCACAGTGGGATTCGACTAGCAGATTCCATGAGCCAACCGAAGCACAGAGCGGAACGGCATGCAATTCTGCACGTTGGGAAGGCGATGAGTGGGCATGGCCCATGCAGCGCGCATTCACTTGCCTGGGGCGACAATCGTCCCAGGGCACAACGGAAGGGAGCACCCTCACATGAACAAGAAACGCATCTTCGCGGCCTCCGTCGCGGCACTGTCGCTGGTGACCGTATCGGCCTGCGTCACCGACCCGAACACGGGCGAACAGAAGGTTTCGCGCACGGCGATCGGCGGCGTCGGCGGCGCGGCGCTCGGCTACCTCCTGGGCGGCCTGGTCGGCGGCAAGACCGGCCGTATCGTCGGCGCCGGGATCGGCGGCGTCGCGGGCGGCGTGATCGGCTACCAAATGGATCAGCAGATCAAGGAGCTGAAGGAGCAGACCGCCGGCTCCGGCGTGGACGTGACCGAAACCCCCGACGGCGAATCGATTCTCGTCAACCTGCCCAACGGCGTGACCTTCGCAGTCGATTCGACCCAGATCAGCCCAACCTTCCAGGGAACGCTGGACACGATCGCGAACAGCCTCGCCAAATATCCCGACAGCCTGATCGACGTGATGGGCCACACCGACTCGACCGGTTCGGAGAGCTACAATCTCGACCTGTCGAAGCGGCGTGCCGATGCGGTTGCCAACTACCTCACCTTGCGCGGCGTCTCGCGCGCCAGGATCGAGACGGTCGGCTATGGCGAGACCTATCCGGTGGCGGACAACTCCACCCCCGAAGGCCGGTCCATGAACCGCCGTGTGGAAATCCGCATCACCCCGATCAGCCGCGAGGAAGCGCAGGCGGCTGGCAGCTGACCGCTGCAGTTTCCGGTTCCGCGCAGCAAGGGGAGGAGGGGTCGGCTTTCGAGCCGGCCCCTTTCATTTGGATCACGGACGGCTGTCAGCCGTGGGCAGGCGTAAGCTCGGCGGCGCGCGGCGCCAGGCGCTCGACCGCCGCGCCGTGAATCGCTGGCGCGCTGACCAGCAGGCCGAAAGCTCGCGGGTCGCGCTTATTGTATGCAAGCGGCTTGCCGAAGGCGTCG
>DASWIR010000345.1:0-4744 GCA_036397575.1 Alteraurantiacibacter sp.
CGACGAAATGCGCGATAAATGGCTCGCATCCCAAGGTATTATGGTCATACGCATCCCGGCCCGGGAAGTCCTGATGTCGCCGGACAAGGTGGCCGAAAACCTGCTTCGCTACTGCAAGCGTTGATTGCCCCTCCGTCAGCCGCTGGCGCGGCTGCCACCTCCCCATTTGCGACTACGTCGAAAACGGGGAGGATCCTGAGCCTACCGCCCTGTCCAGACCCATCTCGCGGGTTTTTTTGATCTGACGCTGAGAAAGAACCGGGGTGTCCTGTCAGACCGGCCACGTGTAGGAAAATGAAAAATTCGAGGAGCGGCAAGAGGATGAGCAAAGAACATTTCGAGCGCCACAAGCAGCCCTGGAAGGCCGAGGAAGCCGGCCAGTTGCGCACGCTCGCGGCCAAGGGCCGTGGGCTGAAGGCGATTGCGAAGGCGCTGGGTCGCAGCGAGGAATCGACCAAGGACTTTGCCAAGAAAAACCAGATCGCCATCGCCAAGAAGCGGTAGGCAGCCGCGCTCAACTCTCCGTCATTGCGAGCGAAGCGAAGCAATCCAGTTCGCACGCTGAATTGCTTCGTGGGCTGCGCCTCCTCGCGAAGACGGACCGCTAATAGCCAATTTGCTTCAACTCGTCGGCTTTTATACCGACGAGATAGGCCGCTTCTTCGAGGGTGAGTTTGGTATTCTCCGCTCTTAGCTCGTCAATTGTCTCTCTCAAGGGGCTTTCACGGATATCGAACCAGATTGGCGGCGTGCTGAGTTCCCGCGTTAATCGCAGCACTTTTTCATAGGTCGAAAAATCTGGTGGCCATTCGCCGCGATCCTCAACAACCGTCGCCTGCTTTTTCGTGATCCGCTTCAACACGAAATCATCATAGATTCGCTCTTCTTGAGCGATCATCCAATCTTGACCGCACTGTTGGCAGCTTGCGAGGTGAAGCCACCACTGCTTGCCGCCGTGGTTCCTTGTCCGTTTGACGGTTGAAAAGACGCGCTCGTCCAGCCCGTCGCACCCCATAGGAACGACGGCCAAGTCCCTCAGGGCAAGACATTCGCAGCCCTCAGGCGGCTCCAGGAGTCTGTGAAGAGCATCTCGGAGCCGCCAGACGGTGTCCCTTTCGGAATAGTCAGAAGAAGTAAGTTCCCAATGAAGGTGCTCACCCAAAAAGCCTTCCAGCCCCGTCTCTTCAAGAAACCACCTTTCAAATACGAACGCATCGGCGTCGCCGCGTGCAAACGCCCAGAGGTGTTGCAACTGCGTGATGGACGGCTTCCCGCTCACCGCACCCAGTCCAGGCCCATTTCCTCGAACATTTCGCGGCTTTCGGCCCAGTTTTCGTCCACCTTTACGTGCAGGAACAGGTGCACGGGCACGCCGAGCTGTTCGGACAGTTCCTTCCTTGCCGCCTCGCCGATTTCCTTGATCCGTGAACCGCGCTTACCCAGCACGATCGCCTTCTGGGTGTCGCGCGCGACGACGATCTGCTGGCGGACCTCGATGCTGCCATCCTTGCGGTGCGTGTAGCTTTCGGGCCGCACGGCTGAATCATAGGGCAGTTCCTCGCGCAGCTGGCGGTAGATCTGCTCGCGGGTGATTTCGGCGGCCAGCAGGCGCTCGGTGACATCGCTCACCTGGTCTTCGGGATAGTGCCACGGTCCCTCGGGCATCATCCCTGCAAGCTGCGCCTTCAGTTCTGCCACGCCGTCTCCGGTCAGGGCCGAGACGAAGAAGGTCTCCGCAAACTCGACCATGTCGTTAAGCTCCTGCGCCAGCGCGAGCAGCGGCTCCTTGGCGCTGGCATCGACCTTGTTGAGCACCAGCAGCCTCTTTTCCGGCCGGTGCTTCAGCGCCTCCAGCAGCGGTATCAGCTCGTGCCGCCGCTGTTTCACCGGGTCGACCATCAGCAGCACCGCATCCGCCGCCTTTGTGCCTTCCCAGGCCGCGCTGACCATCGCCCGGTCGAGCCGCCGACGCGGTTCGAAAATGCCGGGCGTATCGGCAAGGATGATCTGGGTTTCCTCCAGTAGCGCGACGCCGAGCAGGCGTACGCGCGTGGTCTGCGCCTTGGGGCTGGTGATCGCGACCTTCTGGCCTACCAGCGCATTGACGAGGGTCGACTTGCCGGCATTGGGCGCGCCGATCACGGCGACAACGCCGCAGCGGATTTCTGTTTCAGTCATATGTTTCCACCCGTCCTTCGAGACGGGCTCTCGGTTTTCGACCTCGATCCCTCCTCAGGGTGAACGGAATTTTCGTTTCCCGCTCGTCCTGAGGAGCCCGAAGCCGAAGCCAGAGGGTGTCCTCGAAGGATCATCCGAAACGCTCCATGAATGCGCGGGCGGCGGCGGTTTCCGCTTCCTGCTTGCTCGTGCCGGTGGCCTCGACTTCGCCGACCTTGTGCACCGATACGCGCACGGTGAACTTTGCGGCGTGGTCGGGCCCGGAGCGTTCGACCAGTTCATATTCCGGAGGCGCGCGGCGATTGCCGGCGGCCCATTCCTGCAGCGCGCTCTTGGGATGTTTCGTCTGCCCGGCATGGCCTTCGACGGCATCGGCCCAGATCGAACGGATGAGCTGCCTGGTTGGTCCGAATCCGCGGATGACGAAGCTTGCGCCGAGCAGCGCTTCCATCACGTCGCCGAGGATGTTGTCGCTGTCGGTCCCGCCATCCGCGCGCGCCTGCTTGCCGAGATGGATATGCGGCCCGAGGTCGATCTCGCGGGCTATCGCGGCGCACATTTCCCGGCTGACCAGCACGTTGAGCCTTTGCGAGAGCTTGCCTTCGGCATCCTGCCCGCGCTCGAACAGCCATTCGGCGATGGCCAGGCCGAGCACGCGGTCGCCAAGGAATTCGAGCCGTTCGTAATCGCGCTCGGAGCCGGTGCTGCCATGGGTCAGAGCCTCCACCCAGAGCAGTTCGTCGCCCAGATCGGAAATGCCCAGTCCTTCAAGGAAGGCGCGCGTTTCAGCGGCCAGGTCGCCCGTTCCGTTCAAAACGTGTCCCCGATCCGGCTCCAGCGCGCGGAGGTGAACCATGTCCACGGCTTGATCCATTCGAAGCTGTCGTCATGCGACCACAGAACGATGGTGGCGCGGCCGACCAGCAGCTCTTGCGGCAGCAGGCCCACTCCGCGTCCGGCCTCTGCAGGATAGCGGCTGTCGAGCGAATTGTCGCGATTGTCGCCCATCACGAACAAGTGCCCTTCGGGAACCAGGAAGGCGCGGGTGGTGTCCTGAGGCTTCAGCCCCATGTCGAGCACGTCGTAAGAGACGCCATTGTCCAGCGTTTCGCGGAATTGCGGATAGCGGCAGGCGAAAGTTCCGGTCGGCATCTGCTCGACGAAATTCGCCTGATAGCAGCGGCCGGAATAGCTGAATGCGAGCAGGAAATCCTCGACCGGCGCCTTTTCGACCGGCTGGCCATTGATGTGCAATACGCCCGCAATCATCTGAACCTGATCGCCAGGCAGGCCGATCGCGCGCTTGACGTAATCCTCGCTGGTGACCGGATGCTTGAAGATCACGATGTCCCCGCGCTCGGGCGTGCCGGCGAAGATCCGTCCGGGGATCAGCGGTGCATTGAACGGCAGCGAGTAGCGCGAATAGCCGTAAGGCCATTTGGCGGCGAGCAGGTAATCCCCCTCCAGCATGTTGGGCAGCATCGACTCGCTCGGGATTGTGAAGGGCGAGAAGACGAAGCTGCGGAAAATGAGAACCGCCAGTACTAGCTTGGCGAGGAATTTGAGGAAGCTGCCGAGCGTTTCCTCCTCTTCCCGGGCCTTTTCGGGCGGCATGCCGGCCCCGATGCTTGGCGCTTCGCTCATCGTCCGCTCTCCAGAGGTGTTGACACGTCTGACACGCTGCCGGCCTTGAAATGCGCAGCACGTGCAACCGGTCCCTTCAGCGGAGGTGTTGACACATCTGACACGCTGCCGCGCGAAAAACATGGCGCATCTGCAACCGAACTGAAAAGGGGCGGAAATCCGCCGATTCTGGCCTTTGCAATCATGGCGCGGGTGCCTAGGGCAGTTGGCCTGCGGTAGGAAAGGGAAATTCGAATGGCGTCAGAGCTCGACGAGGCATGGGAACATCTGGCGCTTCATCCCGAGCCGAGCCTGGCGGAGCTGTTCGAGAACGACACCTCGCGCGTGGCGCGGCTGTCCGGACGGATCGAGCTGGGCGGCAACAGTATATTGTTCGACTGGTCGAAGACGCATCTGACGGCTGAGCTTCTGGGCGATTTCGAGCTGCTGGCCGAGGCGGCCAATTTCACCGGGATGCGCGACGGGCTGTTTCGCGGCGAGACCGTCAACGTCACCGAGGGCCGCGCGGCGACCCATACGGCTGAGCGCGGCATGGGTGCAGAAGAGCAGGTGGAGGAAGCCGCCGTCCTTCACCAGCGGATGAAAAGCCTGGTCGAGGCCATTCACCAGGGCGCGCTGGGCGAAGTGAAGCATTTGATTCATGTCGGCATCGGCGGTTCGGCATTGGGTCCGGAGCTGGCGGTGGATGCGCTGACGCGCGATGGCGCCATTGTAGAGGTCCATGTCGTCTCGAACATCGACGGGCTCGCACTGGAGCGGGTCTTCGCCGCCTGCGACCCGGCCACGACGATGATCGCGGTCGCCTCCAAGACCTTCACCACCATCGAGACCATGACCAATGCGGCGAGCGCACTCAAATGGCTCGAACAGAACGGCGTTTCCGACCCGACCGGGCGCGTGGTGGCGCTGACCGCTTCGCCCG
>DASWIR010000346.1:0-2883 GCA_036397575.1 Alteraurantiacibacter sp.
CGCCGACCTTGGCCGCCGCCAGCAGCACGTACTCCAGCTTCCCTGCGGCAAAGAAGTCGCGCACGGCAGCTTGCTCGATCAGATCCAGTTCGGCGAGGGTACGCGTGACGAGATTGCGATATCCCCTCGCCTGCAACTGCCGCATCAGTGCAGAGCCGACCAGACCGCGATGGCCGGCGACATAGATTTTGCTGTCTTGCTTCATGTAGATAGCGTCGTCTTATTCGTGATGATCCATGATCTTGTAGCCGTGCGTCTTGACCAGTTCGTCGCGTTCTGCCGACTTAAGGTCTTCGCGCACCATCTCGGCCACCAGTTCCTTGAAGGTGGTTCGTTTTGCCCATGTCAGCGTCCCTTATTGTGCGACGGTGGCCTGCCGTAGTTGTCTTCGTAGCGCTGGATATCGTCCTCGCCCAGATATTCGCCCACCTGAATCTCCACGATGTGCAGCGGCTCGCTCGCCCAGATTTTCTGGGCGATGCTTTGCACCGATGGGAATATAGGCCTCGCCCTTGGCATGCGTCTCCTGGGTGACGATCAGGATATGCTCCGCCTCGACCGTGGGCGACAACCGGTTGATCGTGGTCTGCAGCAGAGAATCGTTGCCTTCCAGCGACAGGAACTGCTTGGGCAATTGCTGTCGCGACAGCGGCCACAGCCGGCTGCCGCTGCCGCCGGCCAGGATGACCGCGTAGACCTCACTCATGCATATCCTCCATCAGTCCGCGTTGTTGCGCCTCGCGACGCAGTTCCTCGATTTCGGCCCGCAACCGTTCGTATTCCTGCACCTTGGCCTGCAGGAATTCCACCGTCATGCGCGCCTTCTGCTCCACGCCATGGGGCGTCAGCAGATAGGCATAAGCGAGCTTGTTGTCGCTGTTGCGGAAATTGTTTACCTTCAGGCAGCCCTTCTCGATCAGGGCGTTGAGGCAGAAATTGACCTTGCCCAGACTGACGCCCAAGCGCTTCGCCAGGTCTCTCTGCGAGAGGCCCGGGTTGTCTTCCAGGGTTTTAAGCAAGCCGTAGCTGGTGTGATCGTCGCTCATGGGTGCGTTCAAGTTGTGAACGGCGCCCATTTAATCAGCCGAGAGAGGACGAGTCAAGCGGCAAGGGCGGGGCTTCGGGCACGGCCGAATCAATGCAGGGAGGCGCCCGACATCACAGCCTCCATAGCTCGTATCCGGTCGTCTCGATTGCCTCCCGCGGATAGGCGGACTTGATGTCGATAAACACCCCGCCCGGCTTCAGCCTGGCGAGCAGTTCGCCTATGGGGCGATTGAGATATTCGGCATGCGACACCGCCGCAATGATCGCATCGGTGCCGTTTGGCAACTCGTCCCATGCGGACAGGGCGATGCCGTATTCGCGCATGGCTTCCCCGGGTTCGGCCAGCGGGTCGTGAACGCTGACGTTGCAGCCGAACTCCTCCAGCTCCCTCACCATGTCCGCGACCTTGCTGTTTCGCAGATCCGGGCAGTTCTCCTTGTAGCTCAGGCCGAGCACGATGACCTTCGAATCCTTTACCGTTTTGCCGGCCTGGATGATCCGCTTCACCGTCTGCTGAGCCACATAGGCCGCCATGCCGTCGTTGATGCTGCGGCCAGCAAGTATCACCCGCGGATGGTATCCGAGCATTTCCGCCTTGTGCGTCAGGTAGTAGGGATCGACGCCGATGCAATGACCGCCCACCAGGCCCGGACGGAACGGCAAGAAGTTCCACTTCGTGCCGGCCGCCTGAAGCACCTCCAGCGTGTCGATGCCCATCTTGTCGAAAATGATCGCCAATTCGTTCATCAGCGCTATGTTAAGGTCGCGCTGCGTGTTTTCGATCACCTTGGAGGCTTCCGCCACCCTGATCGAACTGACTTTATGTATCCCCGCCAGGATCACCGAAGCATACAGTTCCGCGACTTTTTCCAGCGTGTCCGCATCGTCTCCGGACACCACCTTGGTTACCTTCGCGATGGTTCGTTCCTTGTCGCCGGGATTGACCCGCTCCGGCGAATAGCCCACATGGAAATCCCGCTTCCACTTCAGGCCGGACTCCTTCTCCAGCACCGGAATGCAGATTTCCTCGGTCGCGCCGGGATAGACCGTCGATTCGTATACCACGATCGCCCCGCGCTTCATGTGCCGCCCCACGGTTTCGCTCGCCGAGATCAACGGAAGAAAGTCGGGCTGGTTGGCGATATCGACCGGCGTCGGTACGGCCACGATAATGACGTCGGCCTGAGCCAGCTGTGTGGGATCGAGAGTCACCCGCAGACTGGCCGCCGCCCGCAACTCTTCCGATGACATTTCGCCGGTCGGATCCACGAACCTTCGGTAGCTTTCTATCTTGCTCTCCGAAAGATCCAGCCCGACGGTGTCGTATTTTTTCCCGAATTCGACGGCCAGCGGCAATCCCACATAACCCAGCCCAACGACTGCGACCTTCATGCGCTCTCCAAAACCATCATTGTTATGTCTTTCCGGTCACCTGTCGGGCGAATCAAGCGGGGAACGGGCGGCCCCGGACAAGGCCGCACCGGATCAGTGCAGGGATAGGTTGACGACGGCGACGTCTTCCTCGCCCAGCGAACCGGCTGCGGCCTTCAGGCGCAACTGGCTGACGAGGTAGTTGTACTCGGCCTGGTAAAGGTCGCGGCGGGTGGCATAAAGCTGCTGCTGGGCGTTCAGCACGTCGAGGTTGGTGCGCACGCCGACTTCCTGCCCAAGCTTGCTCGCCTCCAGCACGCTCTCGCTGGAGGTCAGCGCCTGCTGCAGCGCCTTGACCTGGGCGATGCCGCTGACCACGCCCAGATAGGCCTGGCGGGTCTGGGTTGCGACGTTGCGGCGCGCGTTCTCCAGTTCTTCCTTCGCGCGCTCGCGGTTCGCCTCGGC
>DASWIR010000347.1:0-3881 GCA_036397575.1 Alteraurantiacibacter sp.
GCCCTGGCGGAATACCAGCTGGATGTCCTTGTAGTCCGCTTGGAAAGCGGCAAGATTCAAACGGAAATCGCCGAAATCCATCTTCGCGCCGACCTCATAGCTGTCGACTGTTTCCTCATCGAACGGTACCGGCACAAATCCCGGCGGCGGCGCATTGTAGCGGGTGTTGAAGCCGCCCGATTTGAAGCTGCGCGCATAGGACAGATAAGTACTGAGCCAGTCGGCAGCCTGGTATCGTATGCTGGCCGAGCCCGTAAGCGCCGAGAAGGATGCCTCGTTCGGCGTCGGATAGATGAACAGCGGTCCCCCATCGGGGATCGCCATGGTGGGCAGCGGATCCGGATCCGGCAGAGTCGCCGGGAACAGATTCAGTACCGTGCCCTGATAGGTCTTCTGGTCATCGGTGTAACGCAGACCGCCCGTCAGTTCGAGACCCGGAGTCACTTCGACCGAAAGCTCACCGAAGACGGCGAAGGATTGGGTTTCGAGCTGCGAATATTGCAGGTCGCGTGTGCCCGGCCCGCCTGAAAGGATCGAACCGATCACCGGCGGCGACGGCGGGAAGGACAGCGGAACGCTTGCCCGCTCCAGCGTGTCTTCGTCGAAATAATAGGCACCCAGGATGCCGCTGACCGAGCCGGCATCCAGCTGAAGCTGCAGCTCCTGGCTGAACTGCTCGGATTCGGCGCCGACATCGGTGGTGATGATCAGGAACGGCGTATTGTCCGCATCGCGGATGCCCCGGGAATCGGTCGAGCGATAGGCAGTTATGCTCTTCAGCGTCAGCGCGTCGGTGAGGTCGAAGCTGACCGTGCCCGAAACGCCCCAGACTTCCGAAGTGCTTAGAACAGCGGCAGTTCCGCCATTCACATACGGACCCATGTCGTAGAAGTCGTTTGCGCAGCGCACATCGTCGATCATCGGAACGTTGGGCGCACCGAATTGCGGATCGCCTGGCACCAGCGGCGCAAAGGGAATCGTGGCACCGGGGCAGCCGGCTGCCACGCTGACGATCGCCGGGACGGGTGCATTCTCGTTGATCCCGGCAAATACAAAGGGCGCGCCGTTCTCGTCACGCTTGGTGTAATCGCCGCGCAGCAAGATATCGAGGCCGGGCGCAGCTTCCCACTTCAGCGCGGCGTTGACGGTGTAAACATTGTCATTGCCCAGATCGAGCCCGTCGAAGGCACGGATCACATATCCGTCGCGGTTGCGGAACCCGCCCGAGACGCGCATCGCGGCAGTATCGCCCAGCGGCAGGTTGAGTGCGGCGGAGCCTTCGAACAGATTATCTTCGCCGGCACGAAAACGGGCCTTGCCGGAAAACACACCCAGCTCCGGCTCGCGGGTCTTGACCAGGATCGCACCGCCGATCGTGTTGCGGCCGAACAGCGTGCCCTGCGGGCCGCGCAGCACTTCGACGCTGGCAATATCGCCCAGCTCAATCGTGCCGCCGACCGAACGGCCGACATAGACTTCGTCGATATAAACGCCGACGCCCGGATCGACCGCCGCTGTGGGGTCGAGCTGGCCGACGCCGCGGATGAACACGAC
This sequence comes from Alteraurantiacibacter sp., assembly GCA_036397575.1. Classification (GTDB taxonomy): domain Bacteria; phylum Pseudomonadota; class Alphaproteobacteria; order Sphingomonadales; family Sphingomonadaceae; genus DASWIR01. The sequence continues at coordinate 1,555 of DASWIR010000347.1, forward strand.
CGCGGCCGCGCTGTTGCCCGAAAGCTGGCCGGCCGGCTTGAATTGCAGGCTGGGAGTGAACTTCTCGAGGTCCTGCGTCTGGGTGACCTGACGGTCTTCCAGCGCTTCGCCGCTGAACACGGTGACCGCGACCGGGGTTTCCTGCAGCGATTCATCGCGGCGGCGTGCGGAGACGATGATGGCATTGCCCGTTTCGCCGCTTTCCGCCTGCTCCTCGGGCTCGCTCTGCGAATATGCTGGCGCGGAAGCCAGCGCCGCGACGGCAGCCAGGCTAACTGCGCTGCAACGGCCCAATAAAAGGGCCGACTGACCTTTCAGACTCATTAATGCCTCCCATGGCGGCCCAGAGCCAAATGGCTCGCCGCCGAGTGTTCTCCCAAGTTCGATCCCCGGCAATGAATGCCGCGAAACCGAAATGTAAAATCGCAACTATTTTAGTTATTGTCAATAACCATTCCGGCCGGTAACTATTTTGACTAAGTCCAGAACGCCGCTTGCCTGGCGCAGGCGGATTTGAGGTAATCCGGCAAGGGAACCGAATTTGGGGGAGTCGAAGCTTGTCTGAAAAACCCACGGCAGAGCTGGACCTGTTCGATTCGACTTTCGAATATGGCCAGCTGCCTTCTCTGACGGGCTTCCTGCTCCGCAAGGCGAGTGTGCTCGATTTCGGCAACTTCGGCGAAGCTGTCGGGGACAGGACAATCACGCCCCTGCGTTATTCGGTACTCGAAGTGGTCGGCGCAAATCCGGGCCTGCAACAGGTCCAGCTGGCCGCCATTCTCGGACTGACGAAGCCAGCCGCGACGCTGGCGATCGATTTCTGGCAGTCGCGCAACTGCATTGCGCGGCGCCAGGACCGGAAAGACCGCCGGTCTCATGGAGTGTACCTCACACCGGCGGGCGAGGACACTTTGGCCGAATTGCAAAAACTCGTTGCCCGCCACGACAGGGGCCTCACCGCATCTCTATCCGCAAGCGAGCTGGGGCAGCTGCATTCTCTCCTGCAACGGATCGTCGCCTCACAGGCCGAAGAAGTCGCTGCCGTGTAGAAGCTCCATTGCCCGTCCACCGTCTCAAGATCGAAGGCGGCCAAATCCTGCGGGGAGCCTGTTTGAAAATATTGGTGCCCAGAAGAGGACTCGAACCTCCACGCCCTTGCGAGCGCCAGCACCTGAAGCTGGTGCGTCTACCAATTCCGCCATCTGGGCACCTGATCGCCGGCTCGGAAACTCGATTGCCCCTTGCCGCGTGGTAGGCGGGCGCCATTGCAGCGCCCGGTCGCCTTTGTCAACTTGCATCCGCTGGCTGCTGCGGCGCTTGCGAGGGAAACGCGCTTGAGGCATGGGGCGCGCGAACATTCGTCTCCCCGGGCACCGATGGCGCCCCGCTGAATTGAGGAATTATGGCGAAACACGGTCCGCTCGAAGACAGGCTGGTGGTCCTTATCGGAGGCAGCGGCTTTCTCGGCACTCATGTGGCGCAGGCGCTGCTCGAGCGCGGAGCGCGGCTGCGGATCGCCAGCCGCAATCCGGAACGGGCATTCCGCCTGAAAACGCTGGCCAATCTCGGCCAGATCCAGTTCGTGCGCTGCAACGTCACCAATCCCGCCAGCGTGGCGGCGGCGATGCGGGGCGCGGAAGCGGCCGTATATCTCGTCGGCGCATTCAAGGGCGACCTCCAGGCATTGCAGGCCGATGGCGCAGGTCTCGCGGCCAAATCCGCGGCGGATGAAGGCGCGGGCGCTTTCGCCTATGTCTCGGCGACCGTCGCCGACAGCGAGAGCGAATCCGCCTATGCGCGGACCAAGGCACTGGGCGAAGAAGCGGTGAAAGCCGCCTTCCCCAGGGCGACCATCCTGCGCCCATCCGTGCTGTTCGGTGAACGTGACGAATTCATCAACATGTTCGCCGGGCTGATCTCGATGATGCCGGCCCTGCCCATCTTCGGCGCGAAAGCAAAGCTGCAGCCGCTATGGGTCGACGATGCGGCCGAAGCGATCGCCACGGCGCTTGCCGATCCCGCCGCCCATGGCGGCGAGACCTACGAAATCGCCGGCCCTGAAGTGGTGACCATGGGCGAACTCAATCGCCGCATCGCCAGGGCGCAGGGGCGCAAGCGTGCTTTTATCGAGATGCCCGATGCGCTCTCCGCCATCTTTGCCGCCTTGCCGCTGACGCCGATGAACAGCGATCAGTGGCGCATGCTGAAGGCGGGCGCGGTCGCCTCGGGAGAGCTGCCGGGGATCGGCAAGCTGGGAATCCACCCCAAGCCGCTGAGCCTCTTTCTCGACAGGTGGATGGTGCGCTTCCGCAAGCATGGGCGCTTCG
>DASWIR010000348.1:0-2550 GCA_036397575.1 Alteraurantiacibacter sp.
TGGAACTGGCAGCGCGGGTCGATGTCGACGTGGCACCCGGCACGAGCCTGTTCCTCTATGGCGGACCCGTGGGCGAACCGGCCCTCGGCCCCAGCGCCTTCATGCATCGCGGTTCCGCCGCGCTGAACCCCGAGCCGCCGATCACCCATCACTGGTTCGATTCCACGCATATTACCTATGGCGTGGTGACCGCCGGGATCAGCTCTCGGCGCTTCCAGCTTGAAGCCAGCGCCTTTCGCGGCGCCGAGCCGGACGAGGAACGCTGGGGCATCGAGACCCCCAGGCTCGACAGCTGGTCTGTGCGCGGTACCTGGACGCCTGACCCGTCATTGGCGCTGCAGGCCAGCTATGGCGAAATCGAGGAGCCCGAGGCGGTGCATCCGGGCGAGGACGAACGCCGCTTCACTGCTTCGGCACATTATTCGCTGGGCGGTCTCTCAGCGATGGGCGCGTTCAGTTCGAAGACCCGCATTGCTGCGGGTGAGGAGAACACGACTTCTACCGCCTGGCTGGCGGAGGCGAGTTACGATTTTGCCGAGAGGCACACGATCTTCGGGCGGTTCGAGAATGTGCTCAACGATGAGCTGTTTCCCGATCATGACGATCCGCTGCATGACCAGGCGTTCCGTGTCAGCAAGTTCCAGGCCGGCTATGCTTACAGTCTGCCTCTGGGTGAGGCGTTTTCACTGGCTCTGGGCGGCAGCCTTTCCGCTTATGCGAAACCCGAAGAGCTCGATGCGGCCTATGGCGACAATCCGCTCGGTTACACTTTGTTCGCGCGGCTTACGCTGGGGCAGTAACGCCTACGCTCCGCACTGCATGGTGCCGTCGGCCTGATAGACGACCTGATCATTGGCATCGCGGATGATGGCGAAGCCAGGGTAGTTCATCGTTTCTTCGCCGGAGATCGTACCCTTATCCCGCTCCAGCGCAAGTTCGAGCTGGTATTCCTTGCCGTCATATTGCGTGCGCGTACCCATCGGCAATTCGCTGCTGCCGCTGTCCGATGCGAAGCGGACCAGATCGTCGTCGAGCTTGATATAAGCAGTGTCGTCCATCGCGAGCACGATTGCGCCCATGCTGTTGCCCGGGGCGAAGGAACAGCCGGCGCCGAACAAATTGTATTTCTCGATATCGGGATAGCCGATCACCCGGGGGGTAATCGGCCTGGCCGGCGGCGTGCGGGCATTACCCGCTTCGACCGCGGCAATGTCGCGCGCGTCCCGGGCCGCCTGTTCTTCAGGGGAAAGGCCTTCATCGCAGGCCATGACCATTATCAGCGGAACTAGGGCCAGCCAGCGCATCAATGCCTCCCGAACAGTTTCTCTACATCCGACATAGACAATTTGATCCATGTCGGACGGCCATGGTTGCACTGGCCTGAACGCGGGGTACGTTCCATCTCGCGCAACAGCGCATTCATCTCCGCGACGGACAGCGAACGTCCGGCGCGCACCGAATTGTGGCAGGCCATGGTAGCGAGCACCAGGTCTATCTTTTCGCCCAGCAGCAGGGCTTCACCGTGTTTCGCAATGTCGTCGGCGATATCGGACAATAGCGCTTGCGGATCCGCCTTGCCGAGCGCGCCAGGCATGGCGCGCACCAGCATCGCGCCGGGTCCGAAACGTTCGAGCTGGAGCCCGAGCTCGCCAAGTTTGCCCGCCGCTTCCTCCAGCCTGTCGCAGGCCGGCTCATCCAGCTCGACCACTTCGGGAAGCAGCAGAGGCTGGCTTGCCGCCACCTTGCCCTCTGCGCCGCCCGCGCGCAGCCGTTCGAGCACGATGCGCTCATGCGCGGCATGCTGGTCGACGATCACCAGCCCGTCGGCCGCTTCCGCGACGATATAAGTGTCCGCTACCTGCCCGCGGGCTATGCCGAGCGGGTACTGCGCGGCGTCATCGGGCAACGGTTCGGCTGTTTCCGCCCTTCCCGCGGGAGCATCGAGTGGCGCGGCCATGATATCGGCTTCCGCTGCGCGCCAAGCCTGTGCTGCTTCGCGCACACCGGCCGATGGCCGCGACCAGTCGCGCCCGGAGAAAATCGAAGCGAGCGCCGGACCAGGTTCCGGCCGCACGGGCTCCCGCTGCCACTTGCCCATCGCGCCTGCATCGGGCGCCTGCGCGCTGCGCCTGTCGCCGCTCGCCAGCGCTTGCCTCAGTCCGGATACGATGAAGCCCCGTACGCCCTGCGCGTCGCGGAAGCGGACTTCGGTCTTGGCCGGGTGGACGTTCACATCGACTTCCTCCGCGGGCAGTTCGAGGAACAGAGCGAGCACCGCGTGCCGGTCGCGGGCCAGCATGTCGGCATAAGCGCCGCGGACCGCGCCCGTCAGCAACCTGTCCTTCACAGGGCGGCCATTGACGAACAAATATTGGTGATCGGCAATCCCGCGATTGTAGGTCGGCAGGCCGGCCACGCCGGTCAGCCGCATCTCGCCGCGCACGCATTCGACGGCGACGCCATTGTCCTTCAGTTCGCGCGCGACGATCTGGGCCACACGTTCGGTGAGATCCTGGCCTGCCTGCAGGGAAAAGATCGTACGCCCGCCAT
>DASWIR010000349.1:0-3524 GCA_036397575.1 Alteraurantiacibacter sp.
GACGAGCTGCTGGCCCGCATCGGCGGAGCGCAGGCGCCGCAGCATCTCGAAGTGGAGGACCAGCCGCTTCCGCTCGACCGCGATACCGCCATCCTCATGGCGGAGGAGGAAGCCCGCGATATAGCCCGCGATACCGCCGGCGAACTGCAGCAGGAGCGGCGCCGGGCCGAAGGGAAGAACAGCCGGCTTTCAAACGAAGAGCGCTCCGCCGCCGAGCGCGAGATCGCAGAGGCCTCCGCCCGGGCAGGCGAGGAAGCCGGAGCGCAGTGGGACGCCTGGTTCATGGGCGCCTGCGAGGCGGTCGACGGCCTGCTGAGCGGGCCTGCGGAAGGGCCGGAGCGCGGGACCGCCCCTGGCGATGCCAATGATGCGGGCGCTACAGGCGATGCCTCCACTGAAACTCCTCAGCCCAGTACTGTGTCAACGTGTCAACTTCACCCCCCGGCTCGGCGGCAGGACACGGGCGCCTCACCACCCCTTCGAACAATGTAACCTATCCTGTCACCCCGGACCTGTTCCGGGGTGACGTTAGGGAAAAATCATCCCAGCCATTGGTTTGCATCCGCAACCGATCCAATCGCCTCTTAATACAGCAGGAGATCCTTGACCTCGTCGCGCCACTTCACCTCGTCCGCTGAAGCCAAACCATCGAGATCGCCGGGTTCGCTCGCCGCATCGTCGACCCATTCGCGCAAGGCACTGCCCCCATTGATGACATCGATCGCAAGCCGGCCGAGCTCGTATTCATATGGGAAATCGCGCCAGATTTCGTAATCCGGATAGAGCCGCCGGATCGCCTTGAAGGCCAATGCCTGCAAGCGCCATGGCCGGAACTCTTCATGCCTATAAAAGGAGCCTTCCGCATGTATCATCAGCGCGTTGCACAGCTTGCCCTGATGCTTGTGAAAGGTCGGTTCGAACCAGCATTCGCGGACCGCGCAGCCATCCAGCCAGGCGGGGGCGATGCGCTGCATTTCCGCCCGCACCTGGCCTGCATCGATATCGGGCGCTCCGAACAGCACTTCGAGGGGGCGCGTCGTGCCCCGCCCCTCACTCAAGGTCGTGCCTTCGATCATTACCGTACCGGCGTAGGCGCGCGCCATATTGAGGTTCGCCGCGTTGGGGCTGGGATTGATCCAGATCCGGCTTTCCGGCCAGCCGAAGCCCGGCCCCGCCTCGGGCAGCCAGTCGTGCATTTCGATCACACGGTAATCGAGATCGAGCCCGAAGCGGCGGATGAACCAATGGCCCATCTCGCCCAGGGTCAGCCCATGGCGCATCGGCATCGGCCCGGCGCCGACGAAACTTTCCTGCCCGGGGATCAGCAATGTGCCTTCGGCCGGACGTCCCGCCGGATTGGGCCGGTCGAGCACCCACACGCTCTTGCCGTGTTTCGCGGCCTCTTCGAGCAGGTAGAGGAGCGTGGTGACGAATGTATAGATTCGGCAGCCGAGATCCTGCAGATCGAACAGGAAAACGTCCGCAGTGCCCATCATCTGACCGGATGGGCGGCGTATCTCGCCATAGAGGCTGAAGACGGGGATTCCATATTGCGGATCGGTTTCGTCCGCAGTCTCGACCATATTGTCCTGTTTATCGCCTTTCAGGCCATGTTGCGGGCCGAATGCGGCGGTTACATTCACGCCGGCTGCGAAAAGCGCATCCAGCGAGTGCGCGAGATCGGCTGTAACCGAGGCGGGATGCGCGACCAGTGCAACGCGCTTGCCCTCCAGCGGTTTCCTCAACTCGGGGTCGGCGAGCAGCCGGTCGATGCCGAATTTCATGCTGCTTTCGCTGCGTCAAGCGTCAGCGCAAAGCAAGCCGGATCGTGGAAATCCAGCTGGCCGTCCGCCTTGTGCGCAAGTGCCCAGTAGGAGAGCACCCCGCCCTCCTCCTCGACCACCGCGCTCAGCCCCGCGCGCTCCATTCCGGCAAGTTCGGCCCCGTCGAGAAAGGCGGTAAGGACCGTGACGCCGCTGCCCTCCTGGCTCTCGATCTCTGGCCATTTGAGCGGTTCGTACTCTTTCATACCTTCCCGGTACGAGCTGAATTCATAGGCGGCCCAGCGGCCCGAAGGCGAGAAATTGAATTCGCGGTAGGCGCCGTCCCTGCCCATCAGGAACAGCTCGAAGCAGGTCGTCTTCCACAATTCGTCGGCCCTGCCGCGTCCGCCAAAGGAAGGGACCAGCAAGTCGCTGTCGCCCGAAATCTTCCACCTGAGCATCAGCCGATCAGTGGGTATCGTACCGAACAATATGCTCACGCTGTTTACCGAAACCGGAGGATACTCCGGATGTGCGACCAATGGATGCGTTTGCAAGCAGCGACCTCCGTGCTAGGCGGCGCGCCGCCTGTAGAGACACGAGACGATGAGCCAATTCAAATCCGACCTCCTGCGCCTGCTCGAAGAGCGGGGCCATATCCACCAGGTGACCGACCCTGTCGCACTGGACGCGCTCGCGTGCAAGGAGATCGTCACGGCCTATGTCGGCTTCGACCCGACCGCGTCCTCGCTCCACGTCGGCAACCTCGCCTCGATCATGTTGCTGCGGCGGGTGCAGCAGGCTGGGCACCGGCCGATCGTGATCATGGGCGGCGGCACCGTCAAAGTCGGCGACCCATCGGGCAAGGACGACATGCGCAAGATGCTGTCCGATGAAACGCTGCTCGCCAACATCGCCTCGATCCGCGACAGCTTCGGCAAGGTCCTGCGCTTCGACGACAGCGCGACCGGCGCGCTGCTGATCAACAACGACGACTGGCTGAGCAAGCTCGGTTACGTCGAACTGCTGCGCGACGTGGGCCGGCACTTCACCATCAACCGCATGCTGACCTTCGATTCGGTCAAACTGCGGCTCGACCGCGAGCAGCCGCTGACCTTCCTCGAATTCAATTACATGATCCTCCAGGCCTACGACTTCCTCAAGCTGTCGCGCGACTACGGCTGCCGCCTGCAACTCGGCGGCTCGGACCAGTGGGGCAACATCGTCAACGGTATCGAGCTCGGCCGGCGAATTGACGGGATCGAGCTCTACGGCGTCACCGCTCCGCTCATCACCCGGGCCGATGGCTCGAAAATGGGCAAGTCGGTTGATGGTGCGGTCTGGCTCAATGAGGACCAGCTGCCGGGCTATGACTTCTGGCAGTATTGGCGCAATGTCGACGACCGGGATGTCGGCCGTTTTCTCCGCCTGTTCACCGACCTTCCGCTGGGCGAGGTCGCCAGGCTCGAGGCGCTGGAGGGCAGCGAGATCAACCAGGCCAAGATCGTACTCGCCAACGAAGTCACCAGGATGGTCCGTGGCGAGGAGGCGGCAGCGGCCGCAGAAGCCACGGCCGCGCAGACCTTCGCGGGCGGCGGTATGGGCGAAGACCTGCCCACGCTCGACGTGCCGGCCGAAGGCATTCGCCTGGGCGCTGCATGCACCGCGCTGGGCTTCGCCGCCTCCAATGGCGAAGCCAAACGCAAGATCGCGGAAGGCGCTGTGCGGCTCGACGACGAAGCGCTCACCGATCCCGCTTTC
>DASWIR010000350.1:0-5115 GCA_036397575.1 Alteraurantiacibacter sp.
GGCAACCGCCGCGACGCCCACGAACTGGGCGGAGATCATGTTGCCCATGGCGTAGCCATCGGCATAGCCCGTGCCGCCAAGTGCAGGTGAAAGAAACACGCCGAGCATCAGAGTGCCGAGCATGCCGCCCACCCCGTGCACCGCGAAGACGTCGAGCGAATCGTCAATCTGCCATTTCTGCTTCACGAGCTGGATCGCGGCGAAGCACACGGCCCCCGCGGCAAGGCCGAACAATACGGCGGCACCCGGTGAAATGAAGCCGGCTGCAGGGGTCACGGTGGCAAGGCCGGCAATCGCGCCGGTAGCAAAGCCCACCGTGGTCGATTTGCCGAGTTTCACCCTTTCGATCAGGATCCACAGCAGCGCGGCTGCGCTTGCAGCGGCATGGGTGTTGATGATCGCGGCAGAGGCGTCGTCGGTTGCCGTCAGCGCTGAGCCGCCATTGAAACCGAACCAGCCGACCCAAAGCAACACCGCACCGATCATGGTGAGGCCGGGCGCATGCGGCAGCAGCGGCGTCTTTGGGAAACCCTGCCGCTTGCCGAGCAATAGCGCGACGACAAGGGCCGATACGCCCGCTGTCGTATGCACTACGATGCCTCCGGCAAAATCGAGCACGCCGTAGCCTGCAAGCCATCCGCCGCCCCACACCCAATGCGCGACGGGTGCATAAACTACGAGGCCCCACAAAGCGCAGAATAGCAGCACCCATGAGAAGCGCGCCCGGTCCACCCATGCGCCGATCATCAGCGCTGGCGTGATCGCCGCAAAAGTCATCTGGAAAAGCGTGAAAGTGCTTTCGGGTATGGTCAGGCCCTCGCGTACATTTCCGAGTTCGATCAACATCCAGGCATTGCCCGCGCCGATAATTCCGGTCGTCACATTACCGAAGGCGATGGTGTATCCAACCAGGATCCACAGAAGCGAGGCGACCGCCGCGACCGCTCCGCATTGCAGCAGGACCGAGAGGAAATTCTTCTGCCTGACGAGGCCGCCATAGAACAGCCCGAGTCCCGGCAGCGTCATCAACAGCACGAGCGCGGAGGCGACGAGGATCCAGGCCGTGTCGCCACTGTCGCTGACGGCGGCGAAGGGACCCTGCGCCATCGCGGCAGACGAGAACGACAATACGGCGAGTGCCGCAATAGCCTTGCGCAACATGGAATTCTCTCCCCCTCCGTCGCCGGAAACCGGCGTCACTCCTCGCGCTTCTGTTAGGACAGCATTGGGCCAGCGGGCAAGTGGGGCCTTCCGGATTGTTGCGCGCCGGGACGCGCGAAATGCGCAAATCTTACGGCAGCGTCACAAGATCCGGCGGAGTATGTCCGTCCGCCCAGCTCTGGATATTGCGAATGATCTTTTCACCGGCGGCAGTGCGGCCTTCCAGCGTCGCGCTGCCGAGATGGGGCAGGGCAACCACGTTTCTGAGGGCAACCAGCCGCGAATCGATCTCGGGTTCTCCCCGGAACACGTCGAGCCCCGCACCGCCCAGATGGCCGCTTTCGAGCGCGGCGATCATCGCCTCTTCGTCGATCAGGTCACCGCGGCCGGAATTGATGATGAAGCTGCCCGGCTTCATCGATGCAATCCGCACCCCATTCATCAGGTGGCGCGTTTCCGCCGTTACCGGGCAATTGAGCGAAACATAATCGGCGCCTGCAATCGCCTTGTCGAGATCGGCCTCGAACCGTACCCCGAGAATCGTTTCCAGCGCATCGGGCAGGCGGCGGCGGTTATTATAGACGATGTCCATGCCGAAAGCGCGCGCGCGGTGCGCCAGTGCCTGGCCGATCCGGCCCATGCCGACGATCAGCAGCACCTTGCTGCGGAGAGTCCGCCCAAGCATCGCCGAGGGGGACCAGCCATCCCACTCGCCGGCGGCGACCATGCGGATGCCTTCGCCCAGCCGCCGCGAGGCGTTGAGGACCAGGGCCATAGTGATGTCCGCCGTATCCTCCGTGAAGACACCGGGCGTGTTCGTCACCATGATCTTGCGCGCGTGGAATGCTGCAAGGTCGAGATGATCGACTCCTGCACCGAAATTGGCGATCAGCCGCAATCGTTCGCCCGCGGCAGCGACCATCTCGGCATCGATCCTGTCGGTCACGCAGGGCACGAGCACGTCGCAATCCTGCATCGCGGCGACCAGCTCGTCGCGGCTCATCTGCCGGTCGCCGATATTGAGCACGGCGTCGAACAATTCTCCCATGCGCGGCTCGATGCCGGGCAGGTGGCGCGTGACGATGATGCGGGGCTTGCCTTCGATGCGGCGTCGTGACTGGTCGTTCATGAGGAACGCGAATGGCGAGGCTCAAGGGTGTGGTCAAGCACAAGGCTACGCTTGATGCGATGTGGTGCGCGGCTGTATGCTTAGCGCAATGCTCAGCCGCCCTTTTACAGTCCTGCCGATCGCCCTCTTGCTCCTGTCCGCGCCAGCCTCCGCGCAGGATCGCGAGTTGCCCTACTGGGCGTCGATCAGGGCCGAGGAAGTAAACATGCGCGTGGGCCCGTCGGAACGCTATAAGATCGACTGGATCTACAAACGTCAGGGCCTGCCGGTGAAAGTGGTGCGGCTAAAGGATGGCTGGCGCCTGGTGCAGGACCATGAGGGAACCCAAGGCTGGATTATTTCACGCCTGCTCGATCCCAAGCGCATGGCAATGGTGACCGAGGGCGAACCTGTGGCAATTCGCGCCGAACCCGGGCAGGGCTCGCAATTGCGCTGGAAGGCAGAAGCCGGCGTGATAGGCGACCTCGGCGATTGCGAGGCAGGCTGGTGCGAATTCGATGTTGTCGGACGCTCAGGCTGGGTCCAAGAGGACCGTCTATGGGGGGCTGGTGAGCCTTAGGTAGCAGTGCCTGCTCAACTCAACTACGGCCGTTCGTGCTGAGGAGGGCCTGAAGCCGGATGGCTGAGGGCTCGTCTCGAAGCACCGGGTCCTTCGAGACTCTCAGCCTCCTGCTTCGCTCCTCAGGATGAGCGGAGTTCGGTGGTCAGACCAGCTCCACCGCCACTGCAGTGGCTTCCCCGCCGCCGATGCACAGGCTGGCAATGCCCCTGGTTCCGCCGCGCCTCTTCAGCGCATTGAGCAGAGTGACGATGATTCGCGTGCCACTGGCTCCGATAGGGTGGCCGAGTGCCGTGCCGCCGCCATTCACGTTCACCTTCTCGTGCGGAATGCCGATATCGCGCATGGCGAACATGGTGACGCAAGCGAACGCCTCGTTGATTTCGAACAGGTCTACATCGTCGACGCTCCACCCGGTCTGATCGAGCAGCTTCTCGATCGCGCCGACAGGGGCCGTTGTGAATGCCTTGGGCTCTTGCGCATGGGCGGTCATGCCAACGATTTTTGCAATCGGCGTCAGGCCTTTGGCGCTGGCAGTACTTTGTCGCGCGAGCACGACGGCCGCCGCGCCATCCGAAATGGAGGAACTCGTGGCAGCGGTAATGGTACCGTCCTTGCTGAAGGCCGGCCGCAGTTCGGGGATCTTCTCCGGACGGCCCTTGTGCGGCTGCTCGTCCTTGTCGACCACCACATCGCCCTTGCGGCTGGAGATGGTAACCGCGACCACTTCATCGTCGAAAGCCCCGCTGTCGATCGCTTCAACCGCGCGGCGCAGTGATTCGATCGAATAGGCGTCCATATCTTCGCGGGTCAGCTGGTACTGGTCGGCCATTTCCTGGGCATAGGCACCCATCGAAGTGCCGGCGACATAGGCATCTTCCAGCCCGTCGAGGAACATGTGGTCATAGGCCGTATCGTGGCCCAGCCGGGCGCCGGCGCGGTGTTTCTTCAGCAGGTAAGGCGCGTTGGTCATGCTCTCCATACCGCCAGCGACGACGACATCGGCGCCGCCCGCGGCGAGCGCTTCGCTGCCCATGATGACGGTCTGCATGCCGGAGCCGCATACCTTGTTCACCGTTGTCGCCTGCGCAGACTTTGGCAGGCCGGCTTTCAGCGCCGCCTGACGCGCGGGCGCCTGGCCGAGGCCGGCGGGAAGCACGCAGCCCATATAGACCCGCTCGACATCGCCGGCCGCGATTCCGGAACGCTCGACGGCGGCTTTGACCGCGGTCGCACCGAGATCGGTGGCGGAGGCATCCGCCAGCGCGCCCATCATGCCGCCCATCGGCGTGCGGGCATAGGAGAGGATGACGATCGGATCGGATTCGCTGAAATGCGCCATGGTGGGAACGGGCTCTCTATTGTGACATTGAATATAGGCTTGGCCGTGATCTAATGCTGCATTGCAATAATGGCAATGCAGGCACCTGGTTCCGCGAGATACCGAAGGGTGAGCGGCCAATCTTGGGGAGTGCGGCTGGGCGGCGGGCTTTGCGCACTTGCAGTAAGACCGGTCACCGCCTAGAGGCCGCAACCGAAACGGCGGCTTGCCGCCCGAGTCATCAGCTTCGAAGAGCCTCTTGTGGTCGATCTAAGCCAATATCTGCCTATCTTGATTTTCCTCGGCATTGCGCTGGGGCTTTCGGCTGCCTTCGTGTTCCTGCCGATGGGCGTGGCGCGGCTGACGGGCGCGCACAATCCCGACGCCGAGAAACTCAGCGAATATGAATGCGGCTTTCCCGCTTTCGAGGATCCGCGCAGCCAGTTCGACGTGCGCTTCTACTTGATAGCGATCCTGTTTATCATCTTCGACCTAGAAGCCGCATTCCTGTTCCCCTGGGCGGTCAGTCTCGACCTGACCGGCTGGCCCGGCTGGATCACGATGATGGTGTTCCTGTTCGAACTCGCCGTGGGCCTTGCCTACGCCTGGAAGAAGGGGGCGCTGGAATGGGAGTGAGCGATACGCTTCCTGCCGCCAGGCCGAGTGAGGTGCGCCAGCCGGACCAGGATTTCTTCACCGCGCTGTCGACCGAGGTTTCCGACAAGGGTTTCCTCGTCACCAGCACCGAAGATCTGTTCCAATGGGCCCGCACCGGCAGCCTGTGGTGGATGACCTTCGGTCTCGCCTGCTGCGCGGTGGAGATGATCCACGTAAACATGCCGCGCTATGATATGGAGCGCTTCGGCGCCGCTCCGCGCGCCAGCCCGCGCCAGAGCGACGTGATGATCGTCGCCGGCACGCTCTGCAACAAAATGGCTCCGGCGC
>DASWIR010000351.1:0-1826 GCA_036397575.1 Alteraurantiacibacter sp.
TCGCGCAGGCGCTTCAGTGCCGGATAGATCCCGTCCGTAATCATTGCGCGATGCTCCGCCGTCAGCCGCGCCTTGTCGGCCTCGGAGAAATCCTCTGGGAACATGCCCATTGGGCCATAGAAGGGCGATTCCTCGACCGGCTGGGCGAGCTGCGTGTCGATCTGCTCGATCATGTTGCGCGTTGTGAGCGATGTCGCCAGCACGCCGCTTTCGAGCCCTTCGCGAAACCGCGCGATCGCCTCGTCGAGCTGCTCGGCATATTGCGCGTGGCGCTTCAGATTGTTCTCGTAGTCCTCGACCGTCTTAAACGGAGCCGCGCTCTGTCCGCTGGCGAAGGTCGGGTAGAAGGTGTGCACGCCTGAAAAATGGTTGATCGGGCGGACCAGGGTGAGAGCGAGGATTTCCGGGCTGTTCTCCTTCGCCGCTTCGGTCTGGTAATATTCGAAGGCGTCATAGGCGATCTTGTCCGTCTCGCTCAGCGCTTCGCGGTCGATTTCCTTCAGACCAGCGAGGCTACCCAGCGCATCCTGCCGCGCATCCGCATAGGTCTCGTAAGAGAAAAAATCGCCGACCCGGTCGGCATAGCGCATGTCGCCGCGGAACATCGCGTTGACCGGATTGCGCTCAAGCGAGGCCTCGTTGGCTGCTGCGAACAGAGCAAAGAGCTTGTCGTGCTCGCTCTGCGCCGCGGTGGCGGACGCGGCATCGGCCTCCTGGGCGAAGGCGGGCACAGCCGGAAGCGCGATCGCGAGCGAAAGCGCAGTGGTCGCGGCAAGCGCGAGGCGGAGAGATTTCATCGACAGTCCTTCCTTCACAATTTCGTCGTCATCGGCATTTCAACGGGGCCACCGATCGCAATCCAGGGGCGCTATTCGATTACCCGTCCGCGCACCATTACCCAGTCGACCTTCTCGAGCACGGTGGCATCTTCCAGGGGATTGCCATCGACCGCGATGATGTCGGCCGAATAACCCGGAGCGAGGCGCCCGATTTCATCCTTCATCTCGAGCACTTCGGCAGCGGCCGTAGTAGCGGCGGCCAGCGCCTCGCGGCTCGACATGCCCTGCCCGATCATCAGGCGAAACTCGCCCGCATTGCGCCCGTGTTCGAACACGCCTGCATCGGTGCCGAAAGCGATCTTGACGCCAGCCTTGTGGGCCTTGCCCATGAAGACCCGCGCGGCATCGGCGACAGCCCGGACCTTCTCTTCCACGACCGGCGTGTAGATGCCTTTGCCCAGCCGCTCGGAAATGCCCTGGAACGCCATAAGCGTCGGCACCAGCACCGTGCCGTTGGCCTTCATCGCGCGAATCGCGCCCTCGTCCAGGTAGGTGCCATGCTCGATCGTGTCGATCCCGGCCTCGCTCGCCGCTTCGACTCCGCGCGCACCATGCGCGTGAGCCATGACCTTGAGGCCGAGCGAATGTGCGGTCTCGGCAATCGATTTCATCTCGGCATCGGTGAAATGCGCCTCAAGGCCGCGCCCTTGCTGGCTGAGCACGCCGCCGGTGGCGGTAATCTTGATCCAGTCGGCACCGTTTTGGCTCGCGCGGCGGACTTTCTCGGCGCATTCGACCGCGCCGGTGCAGGCATAGCCCGAGGTAAGCAGCTGATTGATCTCCGGCCGGAAGCCGGAAACGTCGGCATGACCGCCGACGATCGCCAATGCCGGCCCGGCCGCGACGATCCGCGGGCCTTCTATCAGCCCCTCCTCCGTGCCGCGGCGAAGGGCAAAGGCCGTATGCTGCGCGCTGCCGGCCTCGCGCACGGTAGTGAACCCTGCGAGCGCAGTCAGCCGCGCGTTCTTTGCGCCCAAGACCACGCCC
>DASWIR010000352.1:0-8974 GCA_036397575.1 Alteraurantiacibacter sp.
TCTCCCCTCCCATTTATCGTCATTGCGACCCCGGCCTTGAGCCGGGGGAAGCAATCCAGTCCCGCCGGAGCTGGATTGCTTCGTCGCCTGCGGCTCCTCGCAATGACGTGACCCACCCGCCTTCCCCACCCGCAAAAGCAAAGCTCTATTTCCATTGCCCGCCCTTTTCCGTTACGGGCCAGCCACTATGAGCGCCACCGACCCACAGGAAACCGCGCCTTTGCCCGCGGAGCTGACCATCGACGATGTCCGCGCCGCGGCGGAGCGGATTGCGGGCGCGGTCGTGCGCACGCGGACCATGCACAGCAGGACGCTGTCGGAAATCACCGGCGCGCAGATCTGGCTGAAATTCGAGAACCTGCAATTCACCGCCGCCTACAAGGAACGCGGCGCATTGAACGCGCTGCTGCTGATGGACGAGGAGCAGCGCGCGCGCGGCGTCATCGCCGCATCTGCGGGCAACCATGCGCAGGGCCTGGCCTATCACGGCAAGCGGCTCGGCGTGCCGGTCACCATCGTCATGCCGCGCACCACGCCGATGGTGAAGGTGATGCAGACCGAGCAGGTCGGCGGCACGGTGGTGCTCGAGGGCGAGACTTACGACGAGGCCTACCAGTACGCCCGCAGCATGGAAAAGCAGCTCGGCCTGACTTTCGTCCACCCCTTCGACGAGCCCGCCGTGGCCGCGGGGCAGGGCACCGTCGCGCTCGAAATGCTCGAAGACGCGCCGGAGATCGATACGCTGGTGATCCCGATCGGCGGCGGCGGCCTGCTTTCGGGCATGGCGGTCGCGGCCCGCGCGATCAATCCGGACATCCGCCTCGTGGGCGTCCAGCCGACGCTCTACCCTTCAATGTACGGCAAGCTTCGCGGCGAGAGCCTCCCGGCCGGCGGCGACACTCTCGCCGAGGGCATCGCGGTGAAGGTGCCGGGCGAGTTCACCTCGCGCATTCTTGCCGGCCTCCTCGACGAGATCGTGCTGGTGGACGAGCCTGCGATGGAGCGCGCCCTGTCCCTGCTGCTGCAGATCGAGAAGACCGTGGTCGAAGGCGCGGGGGCGGCGGGCCTTGCGGCCGTCATGTCCTATCCGGAGAAGTTTGCCGGCCGCAATGTCGGCCTCGTGCTGACCGGCGGCAATATCGACACGCGGCTCCTCGCCAATGTCTTGCTGCGCGACCTCGCCCGCTCGGGCCGGCTGGCGCGGCTCACCATCACGCTGCAGGACCGCCCCGGCGCGCTCTACAGGGTGATGCACGAGTTCGACCGGCACCAGGTCAACATCCTCGAGATCTACCACCAGCGGATCTTCACCAACCTGCCCGCCAAGGGCCTGGTGACCGACATCGAATGCGAGGCCCGCGACCGCGGGCAGCTGGAGGCGCTGATCAAGGCGCTGCGCGACAAGGGCTATTCCGTTAGCCAGGTCGAGCTCGACTGACCCATTTTGCGTCATCGGGGCGAGAAAACATCGCTCACACGGGCAAAGTTGGTGAAAATATAACTACACCCCCCTCCTTTTACGGTTAATAATCTTTTAACGCGCGATTCGACGGCCCATACCCGTCTCGCGCCTGCTCGGACGCCCGAGCGGATAAGCACAGGTAAGAGGACAGGCCCAGCTCGTGACCGCAGCAATGCGATTTCCCAGGTTTTACGTCACCGGCGCCTCGCCCTGTCCCTATTTACCGGGCCGGGTGGAACGTAAGGTCTTTACCGAGCTGAAGGGGCCGCACGCCGATTCGCTCAATGACGCGCTTGGCCGTATCGGATTCCGCCGCAGCCAGACTGTGGCCTACCGGCCGAGTTGCCTCGGCTGTCAGGCCTGCGTTTCGGTGCGCGTCGCGGCCCAGGATTTCCAGCCTGCCGCCTCGCAGAAGCGCGCGATGCGTGCCAATTGCGACCTCGTAGTGCGTGAATGCCGGCCTTGGGCAACGAGCGAACAGTTCGAACTGCTTCGCAAATATCTCGGCTTGCGGCACCCTGGGGGCGGCATGGCGCAAATGGACGAGAGCGATTTCGCCGATATGGTGGAACATACGCCCGTTAGCAGCTATGTCGTTGAATATAGAGAGCCCTCCCGGGATGGCCAGCCAGGTCGCCTTGTCGGCGCTTGCCTTACCGACCGGCAGGGTGATGGGTTGTCGATGATCTACAGCTTCTACGACCCGGAGCATGAAAGTCGCACGGGTCTTGGTAACTACATCATCCTTGACCATATTCGCCGCGCAGCGGAAGCAGGGCTGCCCTACGTCTATCTCGGCTATTGGGTCGATGGATCGCAGTCCATGCAATACAAGGTCCGCTTTCGGCCTCTCGAAAAGCTTGGCCCCGTTGGCTGGGAACGATTCAGCGGGGAAGAGCAGGATGCGCTTATCGCCGCTGCTGCCGTGCGGATCCGGGCAGAGACGCCTGCGGTGGATGGCGGCGCCAAAGATGGAATGCCCGGAGTGCAGCGGCAATACAGGCTGGCTGATTAACCGCCTGAAACTGGCGCTGGCGGTATCCGCCGCCCTCCTTTCCCAACCGCTCTTTGCGCAGGACACCTCCGCGTCGGCCCCGCTGGAGGAACTGATACCCGATTCGGCGGTCGAGAACCCCGAGGATTGGGCCGAACAGGGCGTTCCGGCCGAGACCGCTGCCAATGAAGACGCGCCGCCGGTGATCGAGCCGGACGCACCGATGGCCCCGCTGCCGCAAGTCACAGTCCCCTGGCCCGAGAATCTCGATCTGCCCGAAGTGGCCGAACTCCCGCCGGAGGAGGATATCGAATTCGCCGAGGTCGAAGATTCGATTATGCGGCCCCTGGTCGATGGCAGCGAAGAGCGGTTGGATGACGAGCTGGTGCTGGTCTTCCCCTCCGATCTCACTCTGTTTCCCGAACGCGGCGAGTTCCTTGACCGGTTCGAATCGCTATCCACGATCGAGGAACTGAACGGCAATGGTGAGGCGAACGCCGCTATGCTCGCTGCCAGGGCACGCGAGGATGAGGAGCTGCTCTATCGACTGCTCAGGATCTATGGATATTACGATCCGCAAGTGATCCGCACCCTGGGCGGTATCCAGCCCGGCGATGCGGAGAGTGAGGGCGCGCCCGAAGTGCGCTTCGACATTGTGCCCGGCACACAATATCGCTTCGGCGCAATAGATCTGGGAATGCTCGATACCACCAGCACCGATTACCCGGGGTTGCGCGACGCCTTCGGCATAGGGACCGGAGACCCGCTGCTCTCCGACAGGATTGTCGAGGGTCGCTACGATCTCGACGAAGCGTTGGGCGAAACCGGCTATCCGTTCGCGGCGATCGAGGATCCGGAGCTGCTGGTCGACCATGCCCGGCAGGAAGGCGATCTCACCATGCCGGTTGCGCCGGGCGGCAAATATCGCTTCGGCCGCGTGGTCAGCAATATGGAGGATTTTCTTTCCTCCGAGCATCTTGGCGACATTGCCCGCTTCCGGCCCGGCGATATCTACCAGCGCAGCCTGGAGATGGATCTGCGCGGCGCGATCCTCTCTACTGGGCTGGTGGCCGGAGTCTCGCTCACGCCGGTGAAGGTCGAAGAGCCGACCAACGGCGAGCCCGGCACGGTCGATATCGAAGTCGACATGCAAGAGGCGCCCTTGCGGACGATCTCCGGCTCGCTCGGCTATGGCACGGGCGAGGGCATCCGCGCCGAGGCCGCCTGGGAACACCGAAATTTGTTCCCGCCCGAAGGGATGTTGCGGGTGCGCGGAATAGTCGGGACGCGCGAGCAGCTTGCCGGGGTCACATTCCGCCGCAACAATGTGAACGGGCGGGACACGATCCTCACGATCGACGCCTTCGCCCATGCGGTGGATCGCGACGCATACGATGCGAATACCGTTTCGATGGTGGCGACCTACGAACGGGTCAGCACGCTGCTCTTCCAGAAGCCGCTGACCTGGGCTGTAGGAATCGAGGTTCTTGCTACCGATGAGCGCGAGGTCATAATCAAGGACGTCGACCTGCCGCGCACGACCTATCTCGTCGCCGCGCTTCCGACGCGCGCGCAGATAGATACCAGCGACAACCTGCTAGATCCCAAAAAAGGCTTCCGTATCGGCGCGCGTGTTTCGCCCGAAGTGTCCTGGCATGACGATTCCACCGCGTTCTACGTGAAGGCGCAGATCGATGGTTCCGCCTACCAGGAAGTGAGCGAGGGAATCGTGCTGGCGGAGCGGGTGCGTTTTGGCACGATCCAGGGCGCAGAGATCTTCGATGTCGCGCCCTCGCGGCGCTTCTATGCCGGCGGCGGCGGTTCGGTACGCGGCTATGGTTACCAGGCGATCGGGCCGCGCGATATGCTGGGCGAGCCGAATGGCGGGCGCTCTCTGGTTGAGTTCTCGCTCGAGGCGCGCATCCGCACCGGACTGTTCGACGGGGCGCTGTCGGTGGTGCCCTTCGTCGATGCCGGGTCGGTGGACCGGTCGAGTCTGCCGACCTTCGACGACTTCCGCATCGGTGCGGGCATAGGCATCCGCTATCACACCGGTTTTGGCCCAATCCGCGTGGATGTGGGCGTGCCACTCAACAAGCGGCCGGACGATGCGCCTGTCGGCGTCTATGTCTCGCTCGGGCAGGCCTTCTGATGGCGGCGGGGGAAATCGTGGAGGAATCCGAGGACGCCCCGCCGGCCCGCAGGCGGAACCGCACCGGCAAGTGGATCCTGCGCATTCTTGCCGGTATCGGTGCGCTGCTTATCATCGGCGTGGTCATACTCAACAGCCCCATCGGCCACCGCTTCGTCGCCGACCAGATCGCCAAGGCAGCGCCGGCCTCCGGGCTTGGCATCCGCATCGGCCGGATCGAAGGAGATTTGTTCGGCGCGGCGACTTTGCACGATGTCACCCTGTCCGATCCCAAAGGGCCGTTCCTGACCGTGCCGGTAGTCGAGCTCGACTGGCGGCCGCTCAATTGGCTTTGGAGCGGGCTTGACGTGCGCAGGCTCATCGCACGGCGCGGCACGTTGTTGCGGCTGCCGGAGCTAAACCCCGGCGATCCCGACGCGCCGATCCTGCCCGATTTCGATATAAGGGTGGACCGGTTCGAACTCGACCGGCTGCGTGTCGCAGAAGGCCTCCTGGGCGAGGAGCGGATCGTCAATGTGGTGGCGAGGAGCGACGTCCGGCACGGACGCGTTTACCTCGCGGCAAATGGCCAGCTTGGCGGCGGAGACCGGCTTTACCTGCTGGTCGAGGCCGAACCGGATGGCGACCTGTTCGATATCGAATTCGACTACCGTGCACCGCAAGGAGGGCTGCTGGCGGGCCTGGTCGGCGCCGAAGAGGATTTGCGGGTCATCGTGACGGGTGACGGGACCTGGAACGACTGGGATGGCGCATTTGTCGCACGGCAGGGCGGGGAGCGGCTCGCCGCCTTGCGGCTTACTGCCGATGGTGGGCGCTACGGCATATTGGGGCGCGTGCGGCCCGATGGTTATGTCAGCGGCATCCCGGCGACCGCGCTGGGCGAGGCAGTCTCCGTGCAGGCCGGCGGCACGCTTATCGACAGCGTGCTTGAAGGCAATTTCATGCTGGTCGGCAGCGGTCTGCGCGCCGAAGGGGACGGTGCGATCGACTTCGCCGGAAATGCGTTCGAGGAACTGAATCTGGCTGCCCTGCTTATCGATCCCGACCTGCTGGGCGAAGGCAATCGGATCGACGGCGCGCGATTGGAAGCCACGCTGGACGGACCGTTTCGCAACCTCTTGATCGGGCACGAGCTGTCTGTGGCGCAGCTCGATATTGGTGGGACGGTACTGACCGACCTGACACAGGAGGGCACGGCGGGTTTCGATGGAACGCGCTGGACGTTGCCACTTGATCTCGCCGTGGCCCGGATTGTCACCGGCAGCGAGATGGCCGATGCCCGGCTGGTTGGTGGCAGGCTGGGCGGCACGGTGACGCTGGCGGGCGACCGGGTGATGTCGGACGACCTGACAGTGAGCTTCCCGGGTCTCGGCGCACGGCTCAACCTGCGTGGAGACATTGCCCGCGGCGGTTATGCGCTGGCCGGGCCCGTCGCTGCGCGGGGCCTGATGCTGGAAAATCTCGGTACAGTCGACGGCAATGCGAAGATCAACTTCGCCATCGGCAATGCCGTGCCTTGGCGGCTCAGCGCCAATTTCGCCGGTTCTATGCCGCGCATCACCAATGGCACGCTGGAGAGCCTCACTGGTGGCAATATCCGCTTTAGCGGCGGCGTGTCGCTGGGCGGGGCGGCGCCGATCCGTTTCCGCGACACGCAGTTCAGGAGCGTCAAACTGACGCTCGACCTGTCGGGCAGCGTCGAAGGCGACGAAACACAGATCGCGGGGAGCGGGCGGCATTCGGACTACGGGCCGTTCACGGTCGAAGCGCGGCTCGCGCAGGATGGTCCGCATGCCGAACTGGTTTTTGCAGATCCGCTGCCGGCGGCGGGCCTTGTGGACGTGCGCGTCGCACTGTCGCCGATCGAGGACGGCTTCCGCATCGATACCAGAGGCGGATCGACGCTTGGCCCATTCGAAGGGGTAGTAAACCTGTTTCAGCAATCGGGCGGACCGACGCGGCTGGCCATAGAGCGGCTCGATATCTGGCGGACCTCGGTCAGCGGCGATGTGACACTGGCCGATGGCGGGGCCGAAGGTATGCTGAGGCTCGCGGGCGGTGGGATCGACGGTGTGATTGCCCTCGTGCCGCGCGGCGGAGAGCAAGGTATCGCCGCCGATCTGACGGCGCGCAATGCCAGCTTCGGCGGCGCAACGCCCATCGCGATCGGCTTTGCGGACATCGATGTCCAGGGCAGCTTCGGCGGAGACAATACCACCGTCGAAGGTACGGTTCGCGCTCAAGGTATCACTTATGGCAACTTGTTCCTCGGCGCGCTGAGTGCGGATGCGCAGGTGACCAATGGCCGCGGCACATTCGATGCAGTATTGGCCGGCCGCAGGGGCACTCCCTTCCAGCTGCAACTCAACGGGCAATTCGCGCCGGAGAGGATCGCCGTGGCGGCGCGCGGGGAATATGCAGGGCGCGATATTGCGATGCCGCGCCGCGCGGTATTCACCAAAACGGACGATGGCGGCTGGAATCTTGCCCGGACACAGATTTCCTTCGGCGGCGGGACGATGCTGGTCGATGGCCGTATGGGCGGAACCGAGCCGCCGGAGGGCAGATTGCAGCTGGCGGAGATGCCGCTTTCGCTGATCGACGCGGCCGGTTTCGAATATGGCCTCGGAGGCACGATTTCGGGCATAGTCGAAATGGGCGCGGCCGAAGGCGGACAGGCGATCGGCGAAGCGCGGGTGATGGTAAACGGGCTGACCCGCTCGGGTCTTGTCCTCACTTCGAGGCCGGTCAATCTTGCGCTGGTTGCCGATCTTTCGCCGACCTTGCTCCAGGTTCGCGCCGCACTGCGTGAAAATGGGCAGCAATATGGCAGGGTGCAAATGCGGATCGCGAACTTGCCGCAATCGGGCGGGCTGTTCGACCGGCTGCAGGCCGGTGCCATGCTTGCTCAGTTGCGCTACAAGGGGCCGGCCTCTGCGCTATGGCGTCTTGCCGCGTTGGAAGCATTCGACATTACGGGCGAACTCTCCGTTGCGGCCAATGCTCGCGGCACGCTGCGCAACCCGGTCGTGCGCGGATCGCTGGGCGGCGATTCGCTGCGTGTGCAAAGTGCGCTCACCGGTACCAACATCGGAAATGTCCGCGCCCGCGGCACATTCGAAGGCTCGCGCCTTCGCCTCACCAGCTTCGCGGGCACGGCGGCCAATGGCGGCAATGTGAGCGGCAGCGGAACGGTCGATTTGTCCAACATGGGCGGGGGGCGCGGCCCAAGCATCGATTTGAGGATCGCAGCCCGGAACGCGCGCCTGCTCGATCGGACCGACATGGCTGCCAGCGTCACCGGGCCCTTGCGGATCGTCTCGAGCGGTATCGGAGGCACGATAGCCGGGCGTGTGCGGGTGGAGGATGCGCGCTGGCAATTGGGCAACGCAGGCACCGAGGCGGATCTTCCCGACATCACGACGCGCGAGATCAACCTTCCCGCCGACATTCGCCAAGTGCGGCAACCCGGCCGGCCATGGCGCTACCTCATCGACGTCAACGCGCCGGGCGGGATCGACGTTCGCGGCATGGGGCTGGAAAGCGAATGGAGCGCGGACATCATCTTGCGCGGCACGACAGACGATCCTCGCATCGGCGGGACTGCGCGTGTCGTGCCGCGCCAGGGCAGCTATACATTCGCCGGCACGCGTTTCGAAATCACGCGCGGCGTGATTTCTTTCGACGTGAATGAGCCGGTAGATCCGCGGCTCGACATTGTGGCGGAGGCGTCCGCCACCGGGATCGACGTGCGGGTGACAGTGAGTGGAAACGCGCTGGAGCCGCAAATCGCCTTCACTTCCACGCCTGCTCTGCCCGAAGAGGAATTGCTTGCCCGGCTGTTATTCGGCGGGTCGATCGCAAATCTTTCCGCGACCGATGCGCTGCAGCTGGGCGCTGCGCTGGCGAGCTTGCGTGGCGGCGGCGGGATGGACCCGATCAACCGGCTACGCAGTGCCATTGGGCTCGACCGCTTGCGGATAGTGCCGGCCGACCCTGCGCTCGACCGAGAGACAGCCGTTGCGATGGGCAAGAATTTCGGCCGCAGCTTCTACGCCGAGATCATCACCGACGGGCAGGGCTACAGCGCGACAAGCCTGGAGTTCCGTGTGACCAGCTGGCTCTCGTTGCTCGCTTCGGTTTCGACGGTGGGGCGCGAAAGCGCGGCGGTCGAATTCAGCCGAGATTACTAGTCTGGGTCTAGCGAACCCGATTCGCCATACAGCTGCGCTTCGGCGGCGCGGCGGCGCGTCAGCCCCTTGAGTTCCCGCCCGCCCGCCTTGTTCCAGCGGGCGAATTCGCGTGCGGCGCCGGCAAGGTCGCCGGCTTTGTGCTTGCGTGTCAGAGTTGCGTGACGGATCGCGCC
>DASWIR010000353.1:0-1986 GCA_036397575.1 Alteraurantiacibacter sp.
GGTCAGCTCGGTCATCAGCCAGGCCGCGGCGATCATCTGGATCATGCTGCCCATCGCCGAAGCGAGATTGGCGAACCAGATGTTGCGGAACACCGGCCAGCGGAACGGCGCAAAGGCGGAATCGGGCGAAATGCCCGGCGCTGCCGTCCCGAATTCGCCCGTAACCTCGCTCACGGCCGCGAAAGCCCGCGATCGGTGCCGCACAAGCGGTCCCAGAAACGGAAATAGAGGCCGTAATTGCATCGGTACTGGTCGTGATGTTTCTGGTGGTGGCTTGCCGTTATCAGCCAGCCGCCGAGCCGGGAATGCGCGAAGCCGCGCGGAAAAATATCCCAGCCCATATGATTGGTGACCCCCATCAATGTCATGATGCCGAGCACGGCCAGTAGCATGGCGGCGTGGATCGGAATCACGAAGACCAGGGCCGGGATCACCACCGCGCCGGTCAGCGCCTCGAGAGGATGGAAGCTCATTGCCGCCCAGGCCGTGGGCGGTCGGCTGGCATGATGCACGGCATGGGCGATGTGGAACCAGCGCGGGCGGTGCAACAGCCGGTGGGTCCAGTAAAACCACGTGTCATGCGCGAAGAGGTAAAGCATCAACGATAGCGGCGCATACCACAGCGGATAGGCGTTCCAGCCGGTGTAGATCAGCGTCCAGCCATGCTCGGCCCAGCCCCAGGCGACGATCCCCGCCGGAACGCCGTAGATCGCGGCGGAAACGAGCGACCGGCGGATTTCGCTGCGGATCTGTGGGCCGAGCCCCGCATAAAGGCCGGGGCGGAGCTTTGCCGTTACCAGGGCGAACGCCCCGCTCGACAGCAAGTATCGCGCCGCGACGATGGCGGCCATGGCGAGAGCCGAAAGAAGGATCGCGGTCACCGGAACTCGTCCATGACGGCGCGAAGTTGACATAGTCGACACAGTACAGATGTACGAAAACCGGCCCTGAGCGCAGGTCCCGATTTTCCGATGCCGCCATTGCTGCGGAATAATGCCTGCCGCTCTCTCATCCGTCCCCGCTAGCAGAGCGTCCGGCTGTAGGACAGCGCTCCGCGATGCTCGATATTATCGGCGTTTCTTCGCCCAATTGGCGGGCACAAGGCGGTCAGGGCGCGCCCGTGCCCGGGGCGATGAAATCCGGGTCGATTACGCCCATATGGCGGCGCAGCGCGGCGCGGGCGAGCCGTTCCATCTCGACCTTGCGCCGGGCGGCGGCCAGCGGCTGCGATGGAGCCGGGCGCACGATCTCTGCATCATAGGCGTCGGCCACGATCACGCCGCAGCAATCCGGCCGGAAATCCGGCAGCTCGAGGCATGCGCGGTCGAGTTCGGGCGGGAGGCCCCAGAAGAAGCGGTCGCAGAAATCGAGATAGTCGGGCCATTTGCCGTCGCCCAGCAAATCGCCGCGCGCCGTCTTGATCTCCACGATAAGGATCCGCCCTTTGGCGTCGATCCCCATCAGATCGGCACGCCGGCCATTGCGGAGCGGCATTTCGGCGATGCACCAGATGTCGTTGCGCGCGAACAGGCGGCAGATGCCGCGGGCCACCTCTGCTGAGCGGCGGGCGGCAGTTTCGCTGCCCAGCGAGACGAGCGCGGAAGAATCAACCATTCCCGCTGATTGGAACAGAACAGGAACTCAGTCAATACCAGATGCGCGGTGCCCCTGCTTACTCGCCGGCCTCGCGTGCCCTGGCCATTTCATGCATGGGCAGCGTGGCGATCGCATCCACCCGCGGCTTCAGTACCTGGCCAACGTCTTCGGCAGGCGGCGTCAGGCGCACATGGATATAGGGCGTCCACACATCCCCATATTCGGCCTTCTGGTACCAGACGTCGTGCACGTCGTAGGAAGCCCAATGGCCGTCCGGCTCAAGCAGGCGAAGCCCTTCCCCGATGCGGGGCACGGCCACGAACTTCAGCATTTGCTGAGTCTGGTGCGTTTCGTTCTGTACTTCGATCTCGATCACTCGAGGCTACCTTT
>DASWIR010000354.1:0-2557 GCA_036397575.1 Alteraurantiacibacter sp.
TGGAACTCAAGGGCATCGTGTTCGGCGGACGCATGCCGAATTTGCGGCGTTTCTGGCGCAAGGTCGATGGCCCGCAGGACTATCTCGACAAGCTGATCGCCGGAAAACTGCACGATCCCGTGCTGCGGTTCCAGCTTGCCAACGGATTCGAGCCGATCGGAATTCTCGAAAACTACCTCCCTGAAGACAAGCGCTCCAAAGCCTTCGCCGTTCACATGGTCTGGCGCAATCCCTTCGTGGACCAGGAGGACAGTCCAAAGCTGCGCGTACCGCGCGGCGTGGAAAGCGTCCGCATCGCAACCTGCCAGATGCAGGCGCGTGCGGTGAAGGATTTCGACGAATTCATCGGCCAGGTTGAATATTTCGTCGATGTAGCTGCGGATTATGAGGCGGACTTTATCCTCTTTCCCGAGCTCTTCACGCTGATGCTGTTGAGCGCCGAGGACGAAGAACTTTCGCCCATCGAGGCGATCGAGGCGCTGTCCCGCTATACGCCGCGCATCCGCAAGACGCTGTCGCAGATGGCACTCAACTACAATATCAACATCATCGGTGGTTCGCATCCGACGCGAATGGAGGACGGGGACATCCACAATGTCGCCTATGTCTGCCTGCGTGACGGATCGGTGCATGAGCAGGAAAAGATGCATCCGACGCCGAACGAAGCCTATTGGTGGAACATCCGGGGCGGCGACACGATCGACGTGATCCAGACCGATTGCGGCCCCATCGGCGTGCTTATCTGCTACGATAGCGAATTCCCGGAGCTGGCCCGGCGGCTCGTGGACGAAGGCGCACGCATCATCTTCGTGCCCTTCGCCACCGACAGCCGGCAAGGCTACATGCGGGTGCGCTATTGCGCTCAGGCCCGCGCGATCGAGAACCAGTGCTTCGTCGTCCTGAGCGGCAATGTCGGAAACCTGCCCAATGTCGCCAACATGGACATCCAGTATGCGCAGAGCTGCATCCTGACGCCTTGCGATTTCCCCTTCGCGCGCGACGGCATCGCCGCCGAGGCGAGCGAGAATGTCGAAACGCTGACGATCAGCGACGTGAACCTCGCCGACCTCTCCTGGGCGCGCGCAGAAGGAACGGTGCGCAATCTCGCCGACCGCAGGTTCGATCTATATCGCATCGAATGGGACGAAGCTTCGTCCGAAGGCACCGCCCCGGAAGGCCCGCCACCGTCCGGACAGCACGGACCGGGTGGAGGATAGTAAGGTGGAAACGAAGTTCGTTTCATTGTTAAGGCCGTCACCCTGAACTTGTTTCAGGGTCCATTTCTCCGCCTGGACCGACCGGTCTGGGAGGCACGATGGATGCTGAAACAAGTTCAGCATGACGATGCAGAATGTGACGAACTTCAGTTCCAGGTGACTAGCCCGGCCGCAGCGGTTAGGCGAACGAACCTTTTCCCGCCGGACCGTCGCCTATGGCCGGCACATCGGGCCTTTCGATCCCGGTCATGCGATCTCTCGTTGCGTTGCAGCGTTCCGCTCTGACATAGATGGCCGCAGGGAACCCCGAAAGACATGCACGGCGAAATCTACTCACCGCTCCTCTCGGATGCACTTGTAATTCTCGGAGCGGCGGGGATCGTGATCCCGCTTTTCGCGCGTTTCCGCATCACTCCGATCATCGGCTTTATCCTGATCGGTGTTGCCGTAGGGCCATTCGGCCTGGGCCAATATGTCTATGAATATCCGTGGCTTTCCCATGTGACGATCACCGACCCGGAAGGGCTGCGGCCGTTCGCCGAGTTCGGCATCATCCTGCTGCTCTTCGCCATAGGGCTGGAACTCTCTTTCAACCGCTTGTGGACCCTCCGGCGGCTGGTCTTCGGACTGGGCGCAATGGAGCTGATCATCATCGCCACGCTGCTCGCGTCATTCCTTTCGATGCTCGGGCAATATTGGACGGGCGCGATCGGACTGGGCCTCGCTCTCGCCCTGTCGTCCACGGCGCTGGTGCTGCCAATTTCGGGAACGCGGACACCGGTGGGCCGCGCGGCGCTTTCCATGTTGCTGTTCGAGGACATCGCCATCGTCCCGATCATCTTCTTCCTCGGCGCGCTCGCCCCATATGCCAGCAGCGACGGCTGGGAAGGCCTGCTGGATACCTTGCTGATCGGCGCAGCCGTGGTGCTCGGCCTGCTGGTCGTCGGACGCTTCGCCCTGCCCCGGCTCTTCGCGCAGGCCGCGCGGACCAAAAGCCCGGAACTGTTCCTCGCTGCCAGTCTGCTGGTGGTGATCGGCGCCAGTCTCGCTACCGCCGCAGTGGGCCTCTCACCCATCGTCGGGGCGCTGATTGCCGGCCTGCTGATCGCGGAGACCGAGTATCACACCGAGATCGAAGGTATTATGGAGCCGTTCAAGGGCCTGGCGCTCGGCGTATTCCTGATCACGGTCGGCATGAGCATCGACCTGGCGACGATCTGGGAGAATGCCTGGCCGATCCTGATGGCCGTGGGCGGCGTATTGGTGCTTAAAGCCGTGGTCACCGGCGTGCTGCTGCGGCTGATGGGCGCGCGGCGCGGAACCGCGACCGAAACCGGGAT
>DASWIR010000355.1:0-5803 GCA_036397575.1 Alteraurantiacibacter sp.
CGAGGACCAGACACCGGGAGCCGAGATTGAGGCCGCAGCCCGGGAAGCCGGTATCGGATATCACGCCATTCCGGTCACCCATGCCGGCTTCAGCGAAGCGCAGATCGACGCCATGGCCGAAATTCTCGCGGAAGCAGATGGCACCGTTCTGGCCTATTGCCGCACCGGAACCCGCTCCACGTTACTATGGTCTCTGGCCCAGGCCAAAGCCGGGCACGATCCTGGCGAAGTGGCAGCAGCCGCCGCCAAGGCAGGCTATGATGTGTCCCCCGTGCGCCCGCTGATGGACATGCTCATCGCCCGCGCCAAAGGCTGAAGACGGCACAATGCCGGGTGAGCTTTTCCAGTTCCTCGGCTCGCTAACGGCGATTGCCGCGCTAGTCGCCATCGCGTGGTGGCTCGGGCTCGGCGGAACGGCGCGGATCTCCAACGCGGACGAAGCGCGCGAACTGGCCGACAATGCGGTTTGCGGTTTCGAGCCGGCAGAAATCGCGCTCGATGCCGACGGCCACGGTGCCCTGCTGCGCGATCCGGCAGGGCACATCATGTTGCTTGCGCCGCATGGCATCCATTTCGCCGCACGAATGCTCGGACAGGAAGCGACAGCACGGCTGAACGGCGAGCGCTTGACCGTCTCCACCGGCGAACGGCGGCTGCGTCCTATCACGCTCGACCTTGGCGCCCAGGCTCTGGCTTGGTGCAGGCGTATCGAGGGGATAGGATAGGAATATGCCCGATTTCGATCCCGTTGCCTGGGCGATTCCCGCCTTCGTCCTGCTGGTGCTGGCGGAGATGCTGTGGTCGCGCATTCGCGCGCGCGAAGCCTATGAGCCGAGAGACACAGCCGTCAGCCTCGCCTTCGGGCTCGGCAGCACGGTAGCGGGCGCGATCGCGGCTGGCGCGATCCTGGCGATGTTGGTGTGGATCCATCAGCACCGGCTGTTCGAAATCGGCTGGCAATGGTGGGCCTGGATCCTTTGTTTCGTACTCGACGATCTCGCCTATTACTGGTTTCATCGCCTCGCCCACCGCGTGCGCTGGTTCTGGGCGAGCCATGTGAACCACCATTCGAGCCAGCACTACAATCTCTCCACGGCGCTCCGGCAAAGCTGGACCGGCTTTATCGCAGCAAGCTTCATTTTCCGCTGGCCGCTGGCGCTGATCGGCTTCGAACCGGCCATGATCATATTCTGCGGGGGATTGAATCTGATCTACCAGTTCTGGATCCACACCGAGGTGATCCGCCACTTGCCCCGCTGGTTCGAGGCCGTGATGAACACGCCGAGCCACCACCGCGTCCACCATGCAACCAATCCGCGCTATCTCGACCGCAATTACGCGGGGACTCTCATCGTGTGGGACAAAATGTTCGGAACCTTCGAACCCGAAAGCGACGAAGAACGGATCCGCTACGGCATCGTCAGACAGTTGGGCAGCTTCAACCTGCTGTGGGCCGCCTTCCATGAATGGATCGGAATCGCGCGCGACCTACGGCACGCTCCGTGGCCACACAAATTCTCCTATCTCTGGCGCGAACCCGGCTGGAGCCACGATGGCAGCCGCGACACGTCCGACACGATCCGTATGCGATGGCTGGAACGGGGCGGCAACGCGGCATCAATCGCGGGATCAGGAGCGCAGGCACGAAAAAGGGGGCCGCAGCCCCCTTCCCCCTCGCCCGCCGCCTGACGGGCGGACAACCAGAACCGCCCCAATCAGCCTTTTTCGATCGAATCGACCAGCGGCTGGAGGCCCTTGCCGTATTTCTTCCAGCGCTGCACCGAGCTCTTGTAGATCGGCTTGCGCACCTGGGCGACGCTGGCGGTCTTCACCGGGCGGCCCGACTTGTGGAACTCGAGCAGCTTTTTGTCCCACTCGAGGCCAAGGAAATCGATGATGGCCTTCCCCTCTTTCTCCGTATCGGAGACGACATCCTCGTAATTGACGACCTTCAGCACGCCCGGGGGAAGAACCTTCTCCCAATGCTTCATCAGCGCATCGTACTGCCGGTAGTAGCGGCCCAACTCTCCAAGATCGTAGCTGTGCGGCATGTCGTCCTTGAACAGCTTGGTAAAGCCCGAAAGGCACGTATCCACGGGGTCGCGGCGGGTATTGATAAACTTCGCCTTGGGGAACAGCAGGTGGATCAGCCCGACGAAGAAATAGTTCGTCAGCAGCTTGTCCGTCACCATCCTGGCGTCGCCGGAATTCTTGAAAATCGCCTTCTCGTAGGAATCGCCAAGCAGCTTGAACTGCTTGGTGCTCAGCTCCCCGGCCATGGCAGGGAAGCGGGAGAGCGACGGGAAGCGGTCACGCAGTCCATGCAGCGCCTGACTGAGATATTTCACCTCGCCAGCGCCATAGACCTCGTCATGGCTGGAGATGATCTGCTCTACCAGCGTGGAGCCCGAACGAGGCATGCCGATGATGAACAGCATGCCTTCCCTGTCGCTGCCTTCGTAGGGGCGGTCCTTGAAGATCTTCGCCGGAAAGGCCTTTTTGATATCCGCAAAGAAACCGGCGGTTTCCTTCTCGTTATAATTCAGCTGCGCACGCTTCAGCTTGCCGCCTGCAATGTAATGCTCCAGCGCCTTTTCCGGCTGACCCGTGTCGTCCAGCGCCTTGGCATAGGCATAATGCAGCGGCAGGAGCAGTTCGGGGTTCAGCTTGTCGGCCGATTCCATGATCACCTCGATCCGGTCGAACAGTTCCTTCTCCTTCGAGAAATCGACCAAATCGTTGAGATTGGCGTAGGCTCCGAACATATTCGGGTTTAGCTCCACGCCTTTCAGCAGTTGGTCGCGCGCCTCGTCGAGTCGGCCGACCGATTTGAGGCAAACGCCGTAATAGTTGAGCGCCTCGGCGTTGCGGGGGTTCTTATCGACCGCCTTTTCGAGCAACTGGAGCGCTTCTTCATATTTGTCGACTTCGTGCAACACGATGCCGAGCACGGTCATCGCTTCGGCATTGTCGGGATCGTCCTTCAGCACCAGCCGGGCGGCCTGCTCGGCGGCGGAGAAATTGCCGCGGCGCTGCTGGATTCGCGCAGTCAGCAGCAGTGAGCGCTTGTCTTGCGGGGCAAGCTTGAGCGCTTCCGTCAACTGGCGCAACGCTTCCACGTCCTCGCCCTTCGCGAACAACAAAGCCGCAAGATTGTTATACGCCTCGACATAGCGCGGGTTCTGCTGGATCGCCTTGCGCATCGCATGCTGAGCCTGCTCGTCCTTGCCTTGCTCGCGCAGCAGCGTGCCGAGATTGTTGTAGGCCTCGGGATAGCGGTCGCGGATCGTCAGAGCGTTCTGATAAGCGTCTATCGCGCCATCGATGTCGCCCGTGCGCCGCAACGCATTGCCGAGATTGTTGTAGGCTTCGGCGAAATTCGGATTGAGTTCGAGCGCCTTCTGGTAGGCCTTCACGGCATCGTCGAACGCATTGCCTTCGAACCGGATGATGCCGAGATTGTTGTGCGCCTGGGCGTTGTTGGGATCGATCTCGATCGCCTCCTGCAACGCCACCGTGGCATCGGCCAGATTGCCCTGCTGGCGCAGCACTTCGCCGAGGTTCGAGCGATAGGAGGAAACCTTCGGGTTCAGCTTGATCGCCCGCTTGATCGAAGCAACGCCTTCCTTCTTCTTGCCCTGGGCATTGAGCGCTACACCGAGGATCGAATGCGCATCGGGCAGCGAGGGCTTGTTCTTGATGAGCTGATTGCAGATGTTCTCCACCTGCTTGTAGCGTCCGCGTGAATAGAGTTGCCCGGCGATGGTCAGTGCGTCCGTTTCCGACATGCGCATGCTGCCCGTCTGGATCTTCCTGATCATCTCGTTGAGGCGTTCGTCCGTCATTGCCTGCTGCATAATTTCACGACTTTCCGTAAGCGGGATTTCCGAAGGGGCCGGCGCTGTGCATTAGGCAATGCACGCGCGGCCGTGTGGCAAATGCGATATTGAGGTTCGCGCGCCAGCGCAAGGTGCCAATCCTGCAGACGCTGCGACAGGGGAAGCCCGGGCGGCCTCGCGCTACAGCGCGTCGTCGCCGGTTTCGCCCGTGCGGATGCGTGTGGCCGATGCCAGCTCCAGGACGAAGATCTTGCCGTCGCCGATCGAATCGGAGCCGGCCGTATTCTGGATCGTCTCGATGACTTGCGGGGCCAGCCCGTCGGACACGGCGATTTCCATCTTCACCTTGGGGATCATGTTAGTCTGGTATTCGGCGCCGCGATATATCTCCGGCTGCCCCTTCTGGCGGCCGAAGCCCTTCACTTCCGAAACGGTGAGTCCGGCAACGCCGATGGTGCCGAGCGCCTCGCGCACTTCGTCCAGGACGTGCGGCTTGATGATGGCAATGACGTACTTCATCCGGCAGGTTCCTCCCTACATCCGCCATTGAAAGCAGTAAGCACCGCCGCCGTCCAGCCATAAAAATGGGGCCGGAGCATTGCGCTCCGGCCCATCAAGTCTGCGTTCGCAGGAGGAACGCTGTGAGGCGGGGTTGGGGGAGGAGAAGAGGAGCCCAACCCCGCCAAGCTTGCGATCAGTTGTAGGCGCGTTCGCCGTGCTCGCCGATATCAAGACCATCGGACTCGATTTCGGGGGACACGCGCAGGCCGATAAGTGTCTTGACGATTACCGCGGCGATGGCGGAACCGACCGCGGCCCAGCCAATCGCCACAGCAACGGCGATGATCTGCGTCACCACCTGCTCGCCCATTACGAAGTCGTCGCCACCAGGTCCGCCGAGCGCCGGCGAATAGACGATGCCGGTGCCGATGGCGCCGACAATGCCGGCCACGCCATGAATACCGAACACATCGAGCGCGTCGTCATAGCCGAGCTTCGGCTTGAGCTTGGCGACCGCCCAGTAGGCAATGGCCGAAGCTACGATGCCGAGCACGATGGCGCCCAACGGGCCGCTATTGCCGGCCGCCGGAGTGACCGCGACGAGACCGGCGATGATGCCGGAAGCGAAGCCGAGCGCCGATGCCTTATGGCCCGCCAGCCGTTCCATCACCATCCAGGTCAGCGCCGCCGCGGCGGTCGCCACGAAGGTGTTGATCATGGCGAGGCCAGCAATGCCATCGGCCTCAAGCTCCGAACCGGCGTTGAAGCCGAACCAGCCGACCCACAGCAGGCCCGCGCCGACCAGGGTCAGCGTCAGCGAGTGGGGCGGCATCGGCTCGTGCGGATAGCCGCTGCGCTTGCCGAGGAACATGCAGAGGACCAGCGCCGAAACACCGGCATTGATGTGCACCACCGTGCCGCCGGCAAAGTCGAGCGCACCCATTTCGAAAAGCAGGCCGCCGCCGGCCCAGACCATGTGGGCGATCGGGAAGTAGACGATGGTCAGCCAGATCGCGGTGAACAGCATCGCGGCGGAGAACTTGATCCGCTCGACCGTCGCACCAAGGACCAGGGCGGCGGTGATCGCAGCGAAGGTCATCTGGAAGGAGATGAAGACATACTCGCTGATGACTTCGTCGGAGAAGGTCGCGGCCGTGCTGTCCGGCGTGGTCGCTGCGAGAAACAGGTTCCCCCAGCTGAAGAAGGCGTTGCCTTCGGGGCCGAAGGCCGTCGAGTAACCCCAAATCACCCAGATCAGCATGGCGAGGCAGGCTGCGCCGCCGACTTGGGTCAGGGTCGAGAGCATGTTCTTGGAACGCGTGAGGCCGCCATAGAACAGCGCCAGGCCCGGCAGAATCATCAGCAGGACCAGGATCGTAGCGGTCATCATCCAGGCATTGTTGCCCGGATTGGCAACGGCCGGAGCCGCTTCGGTAACGGCCTCTGCAGCTTCCTGCGCAAAG
>DASWIR010000356.1:0-7159 GCA_036397575.1 Alteraurantiacibacter sp.
GGAATGCCTACGCCGACATCGGTGTAGATATAGAGATTGTCGGTACCGCCCAGCGAATCCTGCTTCGGCGCATAGGCTGCGCCGACCGTCGCTTCGGCCGGGCCCAAGGTGAAGCCGAGCGATGTGTAGAATTCGATATAGTCGGTGTCATCGATACCGGCATTCGGATACATGTAATAGAGGACACCGACATCCAGCGCGAGGCCGTCGGTCAGGTCACCGCTCCAGCCGCCATAGATGTCGAGTTCGGTATGGCCGAAACCAACCGTATCCTCGTCGATCGAGGAGCCCCAGGTGCCGAGATAGATGCCGCTGTCATGCGACAGGTCGATACCGCCCTGGATGGCGATGTCGCCGCCGGACAGATCGACGCCGCGGAACCGGTATTCGGTCACGATCGCTGCGTTGCCGGAAACGGAAATTCCCAAACCCTCGTCCTGCGCCATGGCAGGCGCGGCGACGAAAGCAGAAGTTGCAAGAATGCTGGCAGCCATCAGGCTGCGGACGGACGTAAGCATGGCAATTTTCCTCAATTGCTTCGGTGAAGTGCCTCGTCCCACCTGCGTGTTCGCCGCGATCTCGTTTCTCTCGGACCATCCTTCGCGAACTTGTATGTGATGCCTACCATTGCTGCATCGCACAAGACGTTGGCGACGAATGCTGCAACTATGTTTCACTACTGTGGCCTTTCGGCACCATTTCGTTCACGCGGAGATGGAAAACCGCAGTTAAATCTCTCGCGATTTCGCCTAAGAGGAGCCATGTTGCACCATTGAAATGCTCGAAACGCTTCGCACCATGTTCCGCCCAGCCGCAAAGGAGACGTTGCCCCGCGTCCCGGAGGGAGAGCGTGTCTATGCGATCGGCGATATCCATGGACGGCTCGATCTGTTCGAAGCGCTGATCGTCGAAATCGAGACGCAGGAGACAATCCTCCCGCGGATGCTGACTAGCATCATCCTCTTGGGCGATCTCGTCGATCGCGGGCCGGAGAGCGCGATGGTGGTGGAAACAGCCCGCCAGTGGGCTCGCCGCCGAGTGCTTCACATCTTGTGCGGCAATCACGAGGAAATGTTCCTGCGTTCTTTCACCGACAAGAAGGTGCTGCGTCACTTCCTGCGCTTCGGCGGCTCGGAAACGCTCGCTTCCTACGGGGTCGACAAGAAGTTGATGAAAAAGGCGAAGGCATCGGAGATTCAGGAGAAGATGCTGGAAGTGGTGCCGCAGGAGCATCTGGACTTCCTCGCCGGCTTCGAGGACCGGGTGGAGATCGGCGACTACCTCTTCGTTCACGCCGGCATCGACCCGGACCGTCCGCTGGAAGAGCAGAAGAAGCGCGATCTACGGTGGATCCGCGAGCCCTTTCTCTCGCATGCCGATCCTTTCGGGCGCATCGTCGTGCACGGCCACACGATCACCGACAAGGCCGAGGAACGCCCCAACCGGATCGGCATCGATACTGGCGCCTATTGCACGGGAAGGTTGACCGCACTCGTCCTGGAGGGCACCGGGCGCGACTATATCGAAGCGCTGGACAAGGACGGCTCGACTTCGGTGACGAATACGAGAGGCTGAACCATGAAAATCGCGATGGTTGGGGCAGGCTATGTCGGCCTGGTGTCGGGAGCCTGCCTTGCCGATTTCGGCCATGAAGTGGTCTGCATCGACAAGGATCCGGCCAAGATCGCCAGTCTCGAAGCGGGCACGATGCCGATCTACGAACCTGGCCTCGCCGAACTGGTTGCGGCCAATGTGAAGGCCGGACGTCTGGCCTTTTCCACCGACCTCGCCAGCGCAATAAAAGGTGCCGCGGCGATCTTCATTGCCGTCGGCACACCCAGCCGCCGGGGCGATGGCCATGCCGACCTGACCTTCGTCCAAGAAGCGGCGCGCGAAATCGGCGCAAACCTGCAAGCCCCCGCGGTCATCGTCACCAAGTCCACTGTGCCGGTCGGCACCGGCGACGAAGTAGAGTGGTTGCTGAAGCAAGCGGGAGCGCCCGAAGGCACGGCAGTCGTCTCCAATCCCGAATTCCTGCGCGAGGGCGCCGCGATCGGCGATTTCAAGCGGCCGGACCGCATCGTAATCGGTGTCGAGGACGAGGGTGCGCGGGACGTGATGAGCGAAGTCTACCGTCCGCTGTTCCTCAACAGGGCGCCGATATTGTTTACCTCGCGGCGCAGCGCCGAGCTGATCAAATATGCTGCCAACGCATTCCTCGCGACCAAGATCACCTTCATCAACGAGATGGCGGATCTGTGCGAGAAGGTTGGCGCGGACGTGCAGGATATTGCTCGCGGTATCGGCCTCGACAATCGCATCGGCCCCAAATTCCTGCACGCCGGGCCCGGCTATGGCGGATCCTGCTTCCCCAAAGACACGCTGGCGCTGCTGAAGACCGCCGAGGATTACGACAGCCCGACGCGAATCGTGGAAGCCGTCGTCAAGGTCAATGACAGCCGCAAGCGCGCTATGGGCCGCAAGGTTATCGATGCGTTGGGCGGGCTCGACACGGCGCGCGGCAAGCGTGTCGCCATGCTCGGCCTCACCTTCAAGCCGAACACGGACGACATGCGCGATTCGCCTGCCATCGCTATCGCCCTCGCGCTGGCCGATGCGGGTGTAACGGTCGTCGCCTACGATCCCGAAGGCATGGAACAGGCGAAGCCGCTGATGCCCGATGTCGAAATGAAGGCCTCGGCCTATGCGGCGATCGAAGGTGCGGACGCCATCGCGCTGGTCACCGAATGGGACGCGTTTCGTGCACTCGACCTGGCGCGGGTCAAGGAACTCGCCAATGCCCCGGTGCTGGTGGACCTGCGCAATGTCTATAACCCGGATGAAGCCCGCGCTGCGGGCTTCATCTATGCGAGCGTGGGGCGGAAGTAAGTTCCGCCCCGGCGCCGGTCATTCCTGGCCGATACTCTCGGGTGCTTCGCCCGGCATCAGCACATAGCGCCAGATCGCAGCGCCAACCGCCGCGCCAATGAGCGGCGCGACCCAGAACAGCCATAGCTGCCCCGTCGCACCGGTCTCCGCGAACAAAGCCGCGCCGGTAGAGCGGGCCGGATTGACCGAGGTATTGGTCACCGGAATCGAGATCAGGTGGATCAGCGTAAGCGCCAGACCGATAGAGATAGGTGCGAATCCGGAAGGCGCGGCCTTGGTTGTCGACCCCAGGATCACCACCAGGAAGCCCGCCGTCAGGATCACTTCGATCAGCAGCGCCGCCTGCATCGAGTAACCGCCGGGCGACAGGTCGCCGAAGCCATTGCTCGCAAAGCCGCCGGGCGACCAACCGGCCTGTCCCGATGCGATTGCATAGAGAGCCGCCGCGGCCACGACCGCTCCCACCACCTGCGCAATCCAATATGGCACCACTTCCTTCCATGCCGAGCGGCCGGCAATGGCCAAGCCCAGTGTGACCGCCGGATTGAAGTGCCCGCCCGATATTCCGCCGACGGCATAGGCCATGGTCAGCACTGTAAGGCCGAATGCGAGCGCAACGCCGGCAAAGCCAATGCCCAGCTCCGGAAAGGCTGCGGCCAGCACGGCCGATCCGCACCCGCCGAAAACGAGCCAGAACGTGCCGATAAATTCGGCAGCCAGTTTTCGTGTCATGATCCTCTCCCCGTTCCGCGATCGTTAGAGGCTCAGCCTACTCCCGGAGGAGTCGGAAACGGAAGGGAGGCAGTGGATAATTTACAAAGCCGGAAGGTGCGCCAGGGAGCCTGTAAGCCGGGTTCTGTCTTGCGGGCGGTATCCCGAAGGACCAACACCGCAAGGGCAGCCATTCATCTAGGCGGCGGATCGCTCCGCCGCTCCAGCAGCCAACCCGGGCCTCTCGGAGCGAAGCGCTCCTGCCATTGCTGGCGCGAGGCCCCTATTCGGCCTTGCTCCGGGTGGGGTTTGCCATGCGGAACCTGTTGCCAGGCCCCCGGTGCGCTCTTGCCGCACCCTTTCACCCTTGCCTGTGCCCTTTAGGGGCCATCGGCGGTATACTCTCTGTGGCACTTTCCCTGACCCCCGCCCCAGCGGAGGCCGGCGGGCGTTACCCGCCACCCTTGCTTCATGGAGCCCGGACTTTCCTCGACTGCAATCCCCGCTTTCGCGGGGACAGGCGCGGCTGCCCGGCTCCCTGGCGCAGGCGCTATCTAGTACGTCCCTGATCGCGATCCAAGAGCAATTGAAACAGGATTGCGCGGACTTCCCCGTCGATCTCACTATCGATCCGCCATGGACGCCAGCGGCGCTGGAAGGCTTCGACCGCCTTCTTCCCATCGGTGATATCGTAGCCGAACCGCTCCAAGGCGAGATAGAAGGCCCCGTCATTGTCGAACGGATCGCCAAGCTCGAGCTTCTCCGGCCGCGGCAGGCACAGCCGGTATTCGGCCAATCGCTCCCACGGAAACAATTCGCCCGGATCGATCTTGCGTGCTGGCGCGACATCCGAATGGCCGACCACATTGGCGCGCGGGATCTTGTATTGATTCACGATGCGATGGAGCAGCGGCAGCAGCGCCTCGAACTGGACTTCGGCGAATTCACGGTAGCCCAGCGCATGGCCAGGATGATCCAGCTCGATCCCGATACTGGCGGAATTCACATCCTTGTGCCCGCGCCAGTAGGATGCGCCCGCATGCCAGGCGCGCTTGTCCTCCGGAACCATGCGGATCACTTCGCCCGCTTCGCTGATCAGGTAATGCGCGCTGACCTTTGCCTCGGGGTCGCACATGCGGGCGAGCGCCGCGTCGGCGCTCTCCATCTCGGTATAGTGCATCACCACCATCTGCACGGGCAAAGCGCGCTCGTCCCAGTTCGGCGAGGGCACCTCGCGATGGACGAGTTCGTCCATCTCAGCCTTCCGGCAGGACCGCGCCCATCACGAGCGCATCCTCGCCAAGGGCATATTGCAGCCCGCCGCCGGCGCCTTGCGCAATCAGCTGGATCATGTGCGCCGGGGCGGTGCGGCCCGTGAGTTCTGTCTCTGGCAGCGAACCATCCAGTGCACGGCCGACATCGGCATCGAAAGCGATCCTGGGGCCTGCGGCGCGGACCGCAATCTCGGTCGCACCGTCGCGCACCTCCGCCCCAATGTCGAGCGTGCCACCGCGCGGCAACGCATCGATGCCGATGGCGGCGAGATTCAGCAGAACCTTGACTGCGTCCTTCGGCAATTCTTCGGCGGTGACCGCCCAGTTGAGCTCGACCCGGTCATTCGCAGCGACCAGTGCGGCCAGCAGGCCGCGCGGCTCCTCGGCCGGCACGCGCTCGCCGTAACCGCCGGCGGCACCGAATGCGAGGCGGAAGAATTTGAGCTTGGCGGCGCTTGTCTCGGCGCTCCTTTCCAGCAGGTCGACGCACTGTTTGCGCATTTCCGGATCCTTCTCGCTGCGCAGCAGCTCGAGCCCGTTATTGAGCGCGCCGACAGGGCTGAGCATGTCATGGCACAGGCGCGAGCAAAGCAAGGCAGCAAGATCGATGGACGATGTGGTCATTCGGATATCTTGGAATTTTCCTGTCGAAGTTGACACGTTGACACGGTCCTTAGATCAAAAACCCGTGACGCCAAAGCTCGTGCGGCAATGCGTGGAATTGCGGCGATGGCGAGCGATGAACATGGCGCGCCTTAGCGCTCGGCCACCATGTAGGAAAGCGGAACAAATCCGGCCGGTCCGTCACGCCAAAAGGCGATCTTCTCACCCGCAACGATCGCCCAGACGCAGCCGTCCCTCGCCGCGTGCTCACGATCGGTGGCGGAAGGCTCCGCCGGGCCGCTGGGATGGGAGTGATAATAGCCGAGGACTTGCGGCCCTCCGCCACGCGCCGCGCGATGCATATCGATCAGGGCTTGCGGGTCGATTTCGAAATGCGTTTCCGGATCGGGATGAACATTGGCAGCTGACCGGGCTTCATAGATCCGCTCCCCTTCGCCCAACAGCAGGCCGCACGCCTCCTTTCTCCCGCTTATATGCGCCTCATCGGCCAGAAATTGCAGTACCTGCCCGGTGAGGCGCAGCATTCAAATCCTCCGCATCCGGCGCCTCTCGCGAGTGGCCAAGTAGCTGCGGACCCATACGCTCGCGATGGAAAGGGCTGCCATAAGTTCCAGCGCAGCAGGCAAGAAAAACCCGGCGGTCAGTATAAGCGCTGCAAACAGCAGCAGGACAAAACGGGTTAGACCCTCATATGCAAACCGATCGCGGATGAACCACAGCCCTGCCATGTAGACGGCGAGCGGGACTGCCACGGCGATATCGCCGCCACGGATTGCAATGTCGGCATGGCCGGTAACAATGTCGACCAGCACCGCGAAACCCGCACCCACAGCCGCCGTGGCGCAAAACGGCACGACATGGCCGTATCCCCATAGGAAATTCAGCTGCTTTTCGTGCATGACGACCCGATAATGATCATCTCGCGAAAAATAGAGCCACCACATGGAAAAGGCGATTGCCAGCGCGGATACGGCGATGTGCAGCAGAGGCGAATCCAGCGCGATCCCTTCACCCGCACGAGCGAAGGAGATCGATCCTGCGAGCAATAGCTCGCCCAGCATGATGATCATCAGCAACCCGTATCGCTCGACGATATGATCGCCATGCCAGGGCGTGCGCGACGCGCGCTCTGCGAATACCGGCACGGCGAGTTCGGCGAGCCAGGCGACCGCCAGCAAGGCGAAGAATACAGTCGAGTTCCGGTCGCCGAACAGGGCCAGCAGCACCCAGAAGGCCTGCGCACCGCTGATTCCCCAGGCGTAGCGAAGTGCTGTGGTGCGATGGTTTGGATCGTGCCGCGCGGCGATCACCCAAAGCCCCACCATGCCGATCCGCATAATGACATAGGCCGCCACCGGGAGCCCCATCGCGAACCCGTCGAAGAAGCGCGGAATCGAGGCGGCAAGTAGCAGTGCACCGCCCATGATCACAAAGGTCAGCAGGCGATAGATCGGCCCGTCATTGTCATAGGCGGAGGCGAACCAAGTGTAGTTGATCCACGCCCACCAGATCGCGGCGAAAGCGAAGATGAAAACCGGCACGGTTTCCAGTGCATGGTTTTCCGCGATTCCGTGATGAAGCGAAGCCGCCGCCGCAGCGACGGCAATGACGGTCACCAAATCGAAGAACAGCTCAAGCGGCGTGGCTGCACGATGCTCCTC
>DASWIR010000357.1:0-5824 GCA_036397575.1 Alteraurantiacibacter sp.
TTTCCGCGAACACGTCAATCGCTACATCCACGATTTCGAAGCGATGCTGCGCACGATGCTGTCCACCCGCGACGGGCAATCGCTGGCGGTTACGATGCTGTCGTCCGATATGGGCAAGCTCTATGTCGCGCTGGCCCAGGCGATCGACCGGCTGCGCGCTTAGAGTTTTTGCGGAATACAAGACCCGTTTGCCCTGAGGAGCTTGTGAAGCCGCAGGCTGAACAAGCGTCTCGAAGGGGGCCGCGGTGCTTCGAGACGAGACCTCAGCCTGCGGCTTCGGCCTCTCCTCAGCACGAACGGGGGTGGTTTAATCTGAACCGGAAAGACTAGCGAGCGGCGTAGGCATAGGGCCCGATCACCACCCCGGTGAACAGTCCCGCATGGATCGAGGCCATCGGCTCGACATCGACCCCTGCCGCTAACTCGC
This sequence comes from Alteraurantiacibacter sp., assembly GCA_036397575.1. Taxonomy (GTDB): domain Bacteria; phylum Pseudomonadota; class Alphaproteobacteria; order Sphingomonadales; family Sphingomonadaceae; genus DASWIR01. The sequence continues at coordinate 428 of DASWIR010000357.1, forward strand.
GCCATTCGCTTTCGCCCGCGCGCCGCCAGGCGAAATCGGCGCTCCCGCCCTTTATCGCCATGCTCAGTTCGATCGCGCCGCTCGCCGAGATCGGCACGTGCGCAAGAACTTCGCCGCGCTCCGGCTGCTCCGCCGCGATGCGCCGCCGCAGCGTCACTTCGCGCCCGGTGCCGGTCCCCTCGATCCCGAGTGCGATGAAATGTGTCTCGTCCATGAAGGCCATCAGGCCCGCGAAATCTCCCACAGCCGCAGGTGCGAAATCGACCGTGGTCTCTACCGCCGCCTCGTGATGCCGCATTCGCTGCCCGATGAAACTGGGGACGCCGAGGGTCCCTGCCGCATCGGCGCCCGGCGCGAGAACCAGCGCGCCATTTGCCAGCCGGTATGAGGTGATCGGCGCACGCAGGGATATCCATTCACCGCCGAGCGCGGCTCCGTCGAACTCCTCGCGCCAGCCTGTCCAGTTCGTGCCGGGGCTCTCCGGCAGGGCGGGCTTCTCGACCAGCAGCGGGACATATTCGCCTTCGTCGAGGAAGCGAGGCCAGCCGTCGACCCAGCGCACCGGCAGTAGGAAGCTCTCCCGCCCCAGCAGGGTCGATTGCCCGGCGAAGGGACGCGTAGCGAGGAATACGCCCCACCAGCTGCCGTCGTCGAGCTGCACCAGGTCGGCATGGCCTGTCGCCTCGACCCGGTCGGGCCTGTCGGGATCGAGATCGCGCTGCGTCAGGATCGGATTGAATGGGCCGGGTTCGTAAGGGCCCATCGGCTCTTTCGCGCGGTAAATGGTCTGCGAGTGCTGCTCCGCCGTGCCGCCTTCGGCCGGCATCAGGTAATACCAGCCGTCAACTTTGTAGAGGTGTGGTCCTTCGGCCCAGATCGGCTCGTCCTCGGGATGAACGCCGCCATCGACGATCATCTTGCGCGGCCCGGTGAGCTGGCCCGAGGCGATATCGAACTCCTGGACCCAGATCGCCCGGTGGCCCTCGTAGCGCGGCTCGCCTTCGGGCAGGCCGTTATTGACCATCCATGCACGCCCATCGTCGTCGAAGAACAGCGAGGGGTCGATACCTTCGAAATCGAGCCATACCGGTTCCGACCAAGGACCGGCCGGATCGGTGGCGGTGACGTAGAAGTTGCCGCCACATCCGATGCAGGTGGTCACCATGTAGAACAGCCCGTCATGCCACGAAATGGCGGGCGCGAAGATCCCGCGATTGGTGCCCAGCCCGCGGAAGCTCGCCTGGCTTTCGCGCGTAATGGCATGACCTATGAGACGCCAGTTCACCAGGTCGCGCGAATGGAACACCGGAACGCCGGGAAACCAGGAGAAGGTCGAATTGACCAGATAGAAATCCGCTCCGACTTTCACCACGGACGGGTCCGGGTGGAAGCCGGGCAGTATCGGGTTGCGATACGTCCCTTCGGGAGCCCGAGGCGGCTCCGCGCCGCGATACTCCACGTATTCGTAGCGCGCTTCGGAGGCCTGTGCCGGGCCGGACGCGGTCATTGCGGCCGCGCATCCTGCCAGTGCCAGAACCCCCATGAGGCCGATCACCCCCTTGTGCATTTCACCCATATGAAATCCTCATCCTCGTGATGTTGGGGCCTTGCTCTTGCTTCCGCCCTTTCCTATGGTAGCGCTATCAACGGAGAGGGCAAGCACTGCAATGGCCATCGGGCTGGGCGACATTCTACCGGCGGATTTCACGTCGGGAACCTTCATCGGACGCGCCCAATCGCCCGAGGGTCCATGCGTGATCGTGATTCGCGGCGGGAAGCTTTTCGACATCACCGGCGAAGCCGCGACGGTTGCCGGCGCGATCGACCGCCGTGCTTTCGATGGAGGCGAATTGCTCGGTCCGGTGGAGCAGGGCCTGCCCGATGGGTGGAGCCTGCTCTCCCCGGTGGACCTGCAATGCATCAAGGCATGCGGCGTGACCTTTGCTCTGTCCGCCATCGAGCGCGTGATCGAGGAGCGGGCTCGCGGCGATGCCTCGCGCGCGGCGGAGATCCGCGAAGCGCTGGAGGTGCGAGTCGGCTCCGGCATCCGTACGGTTGTGCCGGGAAGCGCGGAGGCTTCCGAGTTGAAGGCAGCGCTGATCGAAGACGGCATGTGGTCGCAATATCTCGAAGTCGCGATCGGCCCGGATGCGGAAGTCTTCTCCAAATCGCCAGTGCTTTCCACGGTTGGCGCGGGAGCGGAAATCGGCGTGCGCTCGGACTCCGCGTGGAACAATCCGGAGCCCGAAGTGGTGCTGGCCGTCGATCCGCGCGGCGAAGCCGTAGGCGCGACGCTGGGCAATGACGTGAATTTGCGCGATTTCGAGGGACGCAGCGCCCTGCTGCTGTCCAAGGCGAAAGACAACACCGCCTCCTGCTCGATCGGTCCTTTCATCCGTCTGTTCGACGGTGATTTCACCATCGACGACGTGCGCAGCGCCAATGTCGATCTGACGATCGAAGGGCCGGATGGCTATGTGCTCATGGGCACCAACGATATGAGCCAGATCAGCCGCGATCCGCTCGATCTCGTTGCCCAGACGCTATCCGAACACCACTATCCGGACGGTTTCGTGCTGTTCTGCGGCACGCTGTTCGCGCCGACGCAAGACCGCGACACGCCCGGCGGCGGCTTCACTCACAAGCTGGGCGATATCGTCACCATTTCGTCGCGCCGGCTGGGCAAGCTGGTCAACACCGTCACCACCTCGCGCGATGCCCCGCCATGGACGATGGGCATCGGCGCATTCACCCGCAATCTCGCTTCGCGCGGGCTTATCGACAGGATTTGATTTCAAATGGATATGCAGAAACTGGGTCATTTCATCGGCGGCGAATGGACCGGCGCGGACGACGCGCTGGAAAGCGTCAATCCGTCCGACACGGGCGATATCGTCGCCCGCTTCCCCAATGGCGGTGCGGCGGAAGTCGACCAGGCGGTCGCCGCGGCGAGCGAGGCATTTCCCGGCTGGGCCAATGCTTCACCGGAGGTGCGCGCCGACCTGCTCGATAAGGTCGCCGCGCTGATCTTCGCCCGCTCGGCCGAACTTGGCGAGCTGCTGTCGCGAGAGGAAGGCAAGACTCGCGCCGAAGGTCTCGGCGAAGTGCTCCGCGCGGCGCGCATCTTCCGCTATTTCGGCGGAGAGGCGCTGCGCCGTCACGGGCAGACGCTGGAATCGACCCGTCCCGGCCTCGACGTCGCGACCTATCGCGAGGCGCTGGGCGTAGTCGGGCTGATCACCCCGTGGAATTTTCCGATCGCGATTCCCGCCTGGAAGGCCGCCCCGGCGCTGGCCTTCGGGAATACGGTGGTACTCAAGCCCGCCAATGTCACCCCCGCCACGGCCGCGGCGCTGACCCAGATCATCGAGGAAGCGGGCATTCCCGCGGGTGTGTTCAACCTTGTGCTCGGGCGCGGCGATGTCGGCCGCGCGATCACCGCGCATGAAGGCATCGCCGCGATCAGTTTCACCGGCTCGCAGCAGGTCGGCGCAGAGGTCGGCAAGGCCGCGATGGCGCGAGGGGCCCGCGTGCAGATGGAAATGGGCGGCAAGAACCCGCTGGTCGTGCTGGCCGATGCGGACCCTGAGAAAGCCGCGGCGATCGCCGCCGATGGCGGGTTCTTTCAGACCGGGCAGCGCTGCACTGCTTCCAGCCGTGTGATCGTGGAGGATGCGATCCACGATGCTTTCGTCGAGGCGCTGTGCCGCAAGGCAGAGGCGCTGAAGGTCGGGCCCGCGCTTGCCGAGGGCACGCAGGTCGGCCCGGCCTCGAGCGAGAGCCAGTTCGAACAGAACTTCCGCTACATCTCCATCGCCACGGACGAAGGCGGACGCCTCGCCACCGGCGGCGACAAAATCGCCTGCGACACGCCGGGCTATTTCATGCAGCCGACGGTGATCGCCGACACCGCACCCGAAATGCGGATCAATAATGAGGAAGTGTTCGGTCCGGTCGTCTCGACCGTCAGGGTCAAGGACTATGCCGAGGCGCTGGAAGTCGCCAATCGCGGCAATTTCGGCCTCTCGGCGGGGATCGTCAGCAACAATGCGAAGCACATCCGCGATTTCCGCAGGAATGTCCGCGCCGGCATGGTGATGGTCAATCTGCCGACCGCTGGCGTCGATTATCACGTGCCTTTCGGCGGCTCCCGCGGATCGAGCTACGGCCCGCGTGAGCAGGGCTTCGCAGCGGTCGAATTCTACACCCAGATCAAAACAGTTTACATCGGAGACTGACGGAAATGTCGGAGGGAATTTTGCGGCCGGAGCTTTTGTCGGCGGCCTATCCGAGCCTCGCGGGCCGGAAGGTGATCGTCAGCGGGGGCGGCTCGGGGATCGGCGAGGGGATCGTCGAAGCCTTCGTGCGCCAGGGCGCCGCGGTGGCATTCGTCGACATTCTCGACGAGCCGAGTCAGGCGCTGGTCGCCCGGATGGAAGATGCGGAGATTCCGCCCGTCTTCGTCCATTGCGACATCACCGATTGCGCCGATTACGGGGCCAAGATCGAAAAGCTGATTGCCCGGATCGGCGGCTGCGACGTGCTGGTCAACAACGCCGCCAATGACGACCGGCACAAGCTGGAAGACGTCACGCCCGCATACTGGGACGAACGCATGGCGGTGAACCTCAAGCACCAGTTCTTCGCAGCAAAGGCGGTGATCCCGGCGATGAAGGCGGCCGGCGGAGGATCGATCGTCAATCTGGGCTCGATCAGCTGGCACCTGGGGCTGGAGGATCTGACGCTCTACCAGACCGCCAAGGCTGCGATCGAAGGGCTGACGCGCAGTCTCGCCCGCGAGTTGGGGCGCGACGGCATTCGCGTCAACGCGATCATCCCGGGCAATGTCCAGACGCCGCGGCAGATGAAATGGTACACGCCCGAAGGCGAGGCGGAGATTGTGGCCGCTCAATGCCTTGACGGACGCATCCAGCCATCGGACATTGCCGCCATGGCGCTGTTCCTCGCATCGGACGATGCGCGGTTCTGCACGGCGCATAATTACTGGGTGGATGCCGGATGGAGATAGAGGCCGAGGTTCGCGCACTGCTCGACGCCAAGAGCAAGCTTGGCGAAGGCGTGCTGTGGGATGCCCAGCGCGGCGTCGTGTGGTTCGTCGATATCAAGCGGCACTACCTCTGGCACTATGACCCGGCCAATGGCAGCAACGCCCATACCGAAGCGCCGGAGCAGATTGGCTGGGCACTCCCGGCGGAGGGCGGTCTCTTGCTGTGCGGCCTGAAGGACGGGCTTTACACTTTCGACCCGGAGCACCAGCGCTTCGAGAAGCTGATGGCGGTGCCTGGCGAACCGGCCGGCAACCGCCTCAACGACGCCTGCACCGACCCGTGGGGCCGCGTCTGGTTCGGCTCAATGGACGATGCCGAAGAGCAGGCC
>DASWIR010000358.1:0-3744 GCA_036397575.1 Alteraurantiacibacter sp.
ATCCGCTGGCGCGCGTGCGGCGCAGGCGCGTGGCGGGGAATTTCCCTTCGAAGGCGTGCGTATCGCTCATCGGCGCGCTCCCTGCCGCAAAAGCGGTGCGGGAGCAACGGCGGCGGTCGTGTGGCGAACGGCGGCCAGGACACGGAGATCCTAGCGAATCTCCGACGGCCGGTTGACCCGGTCGATCTCGCGCGCCGGGGGTTCTTCCGCCGCACGAAGGTTGACCATCCGCGCGAGCGCCTCACCGGGTTCGATCTCGAGCAACTCGGCGAGCTGGCCGCGGAATTCCCTCAGCTCGCTGCCGGTCAGCTGCGCGCGGGTGACGAAGCGCACCGAAGACGGATCCACGTTCCGGCCGTGGCGATACATTTCGTAATGGAGGTGCGGGCCGGTCGAAAGGCCGGTCGAACCGACATAGCCGACCACCTGGCCGCGGCGCACCCGCGTGCCGTTTCTCACGGCGATGCGGCTCATATGCGAATAGCCGGTCTGCAGGCCCCCGCCATGGTTGAGCCGCACATAATTGCCATGCCCGCCATTGCGCCCGGCCGTCGAAACCGTGCCATCGGCAGCGGCATAGATCGGCGTGCCGTAACTGGCCTTGAAATCGAGGCCCTTATGCATCCGCTTATAGCCGAGGATCGGATGGCGCCGCATGCCGTAGCGCGATGTGACGCGGCCGGGCACCGGAGCCCTCATCCCGCTGCGCTGCTCACCCACGCCCGAAGCTTCGTAGAACTGCCCGTCCTTGCCCCAGCGCATAAGCTGCGCCCTGGATTTCCCGCCGCGAGCGATCCCGGCATAGAGCAGATCGCCCGCCACGGCTTCGCCCGTTTCGGCACGTTTGTAGGAAACGATCAGGTCGAATTCGTCGCTCGCGGCAAAGCCGGAATCGATATCGGTGTTGTTGGCGAGCGCGCGCAGAAAGGCCTGCACCGTCTTGGCCGGAGCCCCGGCTGCGCGGGCCGAGCGATAGAGGCCCGATCCGACACGCCCGCGAATGCGTAGCGGCGTATTGTCGACGCGGATCGGGCGCGGATCGGCGACAAGTGCGCTGCCGCGCCGCTCCACTGCGAGTTCGAGGTCGAAGCGGGCACGGAATTTCATCGCTTCCAGCACGCGGGGTTCGCCCGGCCCGAGGCGGCGGCCCAGCGTAATATCGAGTTTCGTGCCGCCGGCGATTTCCGACAGCGGGATTTCCTCCGCAACCAGCGCGGTGACCTGTTCGGCCTCGCCCGCGCCCAGCCCCACCCGGCGCAGCATGCTGGCAAAGCCATCTCCCTGCGCGAGGGTCGCAACCAGATGGAGCTGCGGGCGTTCGGGAGCACTGGCCAGCGGAACGACGCTGGCGGCCGGGCCCATGCGGCGGCCGGTATCGGCGCCGAGGGCCAGCGGCATGATCATCTGGCTGCGGAACTCGTCGCGCACGCTATCATCGATGCGCATCGGCGCAGCGGCTTCGAGCGGCGCGAAATCCGGCCAGAATGCAAGCGCGGCCACTGTGAGCACGCCCATCGTGCCCGCGCCGCGAAACCAGCGCTTTGATCCGATATCCTGCGCAAGGTTCGGCGCGAGGTCGAGCCCGTCGAATTTCATCGACAGGCGCTGGCGCCATTGTTCGTAACGTTCGACAAGGTTCCCGAAGCGAGCGAGGCGGATCGGCGACCCGGCCGCGCCATGCATATCGGGGTCGAGCGTGAGCGGGGGCAGATGGCCGCATGTATCGGGCATGGACGCATAGCCGCCATCAGGCGAGCCGTCCCTGTCCAAATACATTGCGTTCACGTCCGGCCCTCCCGGAAGGCCGCCGGCCCCGATCCCGGTGGGGCCGCGCGATCATCCCGATCCAGTGCTAAAGTGCCGCAAAGCCTTGGCTTCATAAAGTTAACACCGCACTAATATCCGGTGAAACGCCGCTACGGTGCGCCGAGACGTTTACCACGTGCGATAGAGCTTGCCGCCAGGCGCTCCGGTTGCCACATTTGGCCGCGAAGTGAGCGGCAATTCCCACGATACGACACTGAAGGCCGTCCTCGGCCCGACAAATACGGGCAAGACCCATCTCGCGATCGAGCGAATGTGCGGCCATTCGAGCGGAGCGATCGGCTTCCCGCTCCGCCTGCTGGCGCGCGAAGTCTACGAGCGGGTCAAGGCGATCAAGGGCGAAGCGCAAGTCGCGCTGATCACCGGGGAGGAGCGGATCGAGCCGCCGGATGCGCGCTATTTGCTGTGCACCGTCGAAGCGATGCCCGTCGGAAGATTCCGGACGGATAGACCATCCGGTGAGGCGCGAAGCGACGCTCCCGCCTTCGTGGCGCTCGACGAGGCGCAGCTGGCCGCCGATCCGGAACGCGGACACATCTTCACCGACCGGCTGCTGCATGTGCGCGGGCGCGAAGAGACCATGCTGCTCGGCTCGGCAACGCTGGCGCCGATGGTGAAGGCGCTGCTGCCAGGCACCGAAATCACCCAGCGTCCGCGCTTTTCGACGCTTACCTGCGCGGGCATCGCCAAGCTTTCGCGCCTGCCGCCGCGAAGCGCCGTGGTCGGCTTCAGCGCGGAGCAGGTCTATGCCGTCGCCGAGATGCTGCGCCGGTTCCGCGGCGGCGCGGCGGTGGTGATGGGCGCATTGTCTCCCGAAACGCGCAACCGCCAGGTGGAACTCTTCCAATCGGGCGAGGTCGATTACATCGTCGCCACCGATGCGATCGGCATGGGGCTGAACCTCGATGTGGCCCATGTCGCCTTTGCATCGCTGACCAAGTTCGACGGGCGGCGGAAAAGGCGGCTGATGCCGGCGAAAATGGCGCAGATCGCCGGGCGTGCCGGACGCCATCAGAAGGACGGGACTTTCGGCACGCTGTCGGGGCTCGGCAGCGGGCTGGGGGCGGAGCTGACGGCGGAAGAAATCTACGCGATCGAGAACCACCGCTTCGCGCCGCTTACCCAGCTTTTCTGGCGCGAGGCGGAGCCGCGCTTCGACAGTCCCGGCACGCTGATCGCCGATCTGCAGGCGCGGCCCGATCATCCGGCGCTTGCCCCCGCCCCCGAAGCGATCGACCTTGCCGTGCTGCGGCGGCTGGCCGAGCAGGAAGAGGTCGCGGCGACACTGACCGATCCCGCGCAGATCTCGCGCTTCTGGGCGGCCTGCCAGCTCCCCGATTTCCGCCAGCAGGGGCCGGACATGCATGCGCGCTTCGTGGCGCGTCTGTGGCGCGACCTGAAGGGCGGGATGCTCGGGGCGGACTACGTTCCCGCGCGGATCGGCGAACTCGACAATGTGCAGGGCGACATCGACACGCTGCAGGGACGCATCGCGGCGATCCGCAGCTGGGCCTATATCTGCCAGCGGCCGGATTGGGTCGCGGCGCGCGAGGAAATGGCCGCACGGGCGCGGCGAGCCGAGGCCCGCCTGTCCGATGCCTTGCATGAGAGGCTGACCGAACGCTTCGTCAATCGCCGATCCTCGGTGCTGATGAAGGCGATGGCCAAGGATCCGGGGCTGCGCCGGGTGACGCTGGACGACGACGGCACTGTCAGCGTCGAAGGCGAGGCGATCGGCCATCTGGAAGGCTTCCGTTTCGTGGTCGACCGCAAGGCCGGCCATGAAGACCAGCGGTTGATGCTCGCTGCGGCAGAAAGGCACTTGCCGGAATTGCTGGCCAGGCGCGCGCAGGCGCTCCTCGCAGGCGAAGTGGGCGAGCTGCGGATCGCGAAAGGCGCGGTGCTGAAAGGCGAGACCGA
>DASWIR010000359.1:0-2793 GCA_036397575.1 Alteraurantiacibacter sp.
AGCTGGGCCGAGGAATGGAAGCGCACCGACCGCAGCTTCACGGTGCTCACCGAGCACCTGCTCGAAAGAATACGTGGGCTCGAATTCAGCCGGGTGCTCGATATCGGATGCGGGGCCGGAGAGCTGTCGCTGGCGATTGCCCGCACGCACCCCGCCGCCGAAATTATCGGCATCGATGTATCGCCGCAATTGATCGCGGTGGCGAGGGAGCGCGGTACCCGGCGCGGCAACGTGTCTTTTGTTTGCGCCGATGCAGCAAGCTGGCGGCCCGATAGCGGTTTCGCACCCGACCTCATCGTATCGCGCCACGGCGTGATGTTCTTCGACGATCCCGTTACCGCTTTCAGGCATTTCGCCGAAATCTCGACGCCAGAGGCGCAGCTCCTTTTCTCATGTTTCCGTTCAGCCGGCGAAAATCCCTTCTTTACAGAAGTCAGCGCCTTGCTTCCGCCTTCCGCGCTGCCCCCGCTGCCCGGCGAGCCGGGGCCTTTCGCCTTCGCCGAAACGGAGCATGTCGCTGCGATCCTGCAGGCGGGCGGCTGGCGGGACTTCGCCTTCGAGAATTACGACTTCGGAATGATTGCGGGTGCCGGCGACGATCCTGTGGCCGAAGCGGTCGCCTACTATTCGAGGATCGGCCCCGCGGCGCGCGCGCTGCGTGAACTGCCGCCGCACCAGCGCGAGCAATTCATCGCCAAACTCGCGGGGCTAATGGCGACCCATAGCGGCGAAGGCATTGTCGCGCTGCGCGCCGCGACATGGATCATCGGCGCCGCTAAAGCCTGATCTCGGCGAAGAGAAAGTTCCATAACGGACCTATGTGCCGATTGCGGCTTGTTCTCGCGGCGAGCCGGATCATAGTTGCCCTGCGCGCCGGTTCTGGCGCGCTTTTTGGGACACTGGGGGCAAAATGAAAATCCTGCATGTTATCGCCATGGCGGGCGCCGCCGTGGGGCTGTCCGGCTGTGCAACTGTGATCAACGGCACAAGCCAGAAATACCAGATTCGCAGCGATCCCGAAGGGGCGCTGGCGACACTCTCCAATGGGCAGACCTGCACCACGCCTTGCGAACTTTCTCTCAAGCGCCGGCACGATCTGCGGATCGACTTCGAGCGAGACGGTTACGAGCCCGCCTATGTGCTGGTGCAGAGCCGGACGGGCGGCGCGGTGGCGGGCAATTTGCTGCTAGGCGGACTGGTCGGCGGGCTGGTGGACAGTTCCAATGGCGCGTCCAACCACTTGCATCCGCGCCCGCTACACCTCCGGATGGTGCCGGTGGGCAGCGGCGGCGGGGCGGAACTGCTCGACGATGAGGGCGAAGTCACCGGCACGGCGGCGGCGCACAATGCCGAACTGGCTGACGATTTGCGCGAGAGTCTGGGAGACCGGGCCGTTGGTGGCGGGGCTGCCGTGGGGCCGGAACGGGAAGACGCGGAGCCTGCCGACGGAGCCGTTGACGAACCCGTCGACGAGGTGGTGGTTGCCGGTGAAGGCGGTAGCGGCGAAAGCTGATCGCCAAATCCGATTGGTATGGGCGGCGCAATCGACTTGCCGCCGCCCCACCCAGCCCCTAACTGCCTAGCCGAAATGCAAAGCAGTAACGACATACGCCGCACGTTCCTGAGCTACTTCGCGGAGGCCGACCATCTGGTCGTGCCCTCGGCACCGCTCGTGCCCTATAACGACCCGACGCTGATGTTCGTGAATGCGGGCATGGTCCCGTTCAAGAACGTCTTCACCGGGCTGGAAACGCCGCCCGCGCCGCGCGCGGCAAGCAGCCAGAAATGCGTGCGGGCGGGGGGCAAGCATAACGATCTCGACAATGTCGGCTACACTGCCCGGCACCTGACCCTGTTCGAGATGCTCGGCAATTTCAGCTTCGGCGATTATTTCAAGGACCGCGCGATCGAGCTCGCCTGGGGCCTGGTGACGAAGGAATTCGGCCTGCCTGCCGATCGCCTTTCGGTCACCGTCTATCATACGGACGACGATGCATTCGATCTCTGGCGCAAGATCAGCGGTTTGCCCGAAGAGCGGATCATCCGCATCGCCACCAAGGACAATTTCTGGGCCATGGGTTCGGATGGACCATGCGGCCCCTGTTCGGAGATATTCTGGGATCACGGACCCGAAATAGCCGGTGGCCCGCCCGGATCGCCCGACGAGGATGGCGACCGTTTCGTCGAGATATGGAACCTCGTTTTCATGCAGCATATGCAGGAGCATGACGAGATCGTCGGCGACCTGCCGCGGCCCAGTATCGACACCGGCATGGGGCTGGAGCGGATGGCGACCGTCTTGCAGGGCGTGCATAATGTCTTCGATACGGACACGTTCCGTCACATCATCGAGAATTCCGAGGAACTGACCGGCGTAAAGGCCGAAGGCGAGCGCGTGGCGAGCCACCGCGTGATCGCCGACCACCTCCGGTCGACCAGTTTTCTCATTGCCGACGGCGTGCTGCCGTCCAACGAGGGACGCGGCTATGTGCTGCGCCGGATCATGCGCCGGGCGATGCGCCATGCGCACCTGCTTGGTGCGGCCGATCCGCTGATGCATCGCCTCGTGCCGACGCTGGTCGGCGAGATGGGCCTGGCCTTTCCCGAACTGACCCGTGCCCAGGTGCTGATCGGTGAAGTGCTGGAACGCGAGGAAACCCGTTTCCGCCAGACGCTGGCCAAGGGGCTCCGCCTGCTCGACGATGCGACGCAAGGGATAGAGGAAGGCGACAGCCTGCCGGGCGATACTGCTTTCAAGCTCTATGACACCTATGGTTTTCCCTATGACCTGAC
>DASWIR010000360.1:0-10356 GCA_036397575.1 Alteraurantiacibacter sp.
AGCGGGACAATCGCGGGGTGCGATCAGCACCAGGCCGTTTTCCGCCACCACCTTCCGCGTACCCTGTCGCACCAGCCCGTCCGCCTCGATCCGGTCCATCCATCGTTCGTCGGCGGAAATGAAGATATCGGCAGGCGCGCCGCTTTCGACCTGGCGGGCGAGTGCGGGACTGGCGGCGAAGGAGAGGGCCGGGCGCGTGCGGCCGCTCGCTTCCCATTGGTCGGCCGCTTCGGTCAACGCTTCCTGCATACTCGCCGCGGCCAGCACCGTGGGAGGCTGTTCTCCTCCGGCGCCGCTGCAAGCCGCCACTGCAAATGCTAGAATTATCGCCAGTTTTCGAATCACGTTCATTTGCAACGTATATTTCAAGGAATATAGCCTGACCACAATGGATCACCGCTTGAAACTGAAACTCCAGCTCTATTGCGGAGAGGAGATTGCCTTCGGGCCCGGTAAGGCGGCGCTGCTCGAAGCGATCGGCGAGACCGGTTCGATCTCTGCCGCCGCGCGAAATATGGGGATGAGCTATCGCCGGGCATGGCAATTGGTAGACGCGATGAATCGCTGCTTCAGGCGTCCGCTTGTGGAAACGGTCACCGGGTCCGGCGCGCAGGTGACGCATGAGGGTGAGGCCGCATTGGCTGCTTATCGGGCGATGTGCGAAGCGGCGGAAAAGGGTGCCGGCGACACCGGGCTTGCCGTCCTGGCTGGCAGCTTACGGAACACGCCCAAAGCCGCGGAAAGACCCTGATTTCGCACCGGAGCCTTTCCTACAGGCGCCAGTTTTGCCAAGCTCCTGCCATTATGAATTCGCACAGCGGGGCATCCATGCACAAAACGCAAAGAAACGGTCTCAGAGGACGGGGCAGCTCATTCCTCAGGACAGTGTCGACTATGTCAACTTCGGCCGCATTGGCCCTTTCGGTGCCTGCCGTCGCTCAAGGCGATCTCCGCATTGCGCTGGCCGAGGATATGCCCGGCCTGATGGAGCTCTATCGTGACCTCCACGCCAATCCGGAGCTCAGCTTTCAGGAGGTCGAGACCGCGAAAAAGCTCGCGGCGCGGATGCGCGAGTTGGGCTTCGAAGTCACGGAGGGAGTGGGCCGCACCGGCGTCCTCGCGGTGATGGAGAATGGGCCCGGCCCCGTGGTCATGCTTCGCGCAGATATGGATGGGCTGCCGGTCAGCGAGCAGACAAGCCTGCCGTTCGCTTCCAAAGCGCGAGGCATACCGGACAGCGGCGTCGAGAGCGGGATTATGCATGCCTGCGGCCACGATACGCATATGGCGGGGTGGATCGGTGCAGCGCAGCTCCTTGCGGAGCGGAGGGGCGAGTGGTCGGGAACGCTGGTGATGATCGGCCAGCCGGCGGAAGAGTTGGGCGAGGGCGCCGCAGCCATGCTCGACGACGGGCTGTACACGCGCTTTCCCAAGCCGGACTATGTGCTGGCCTTCCACGACGCAGCGCAGTTTCCAGCCGGGATGATCGGCTACTCGCCCGGCTACGCTCTGGCCAATGTCGACAGTGTCAACATCGCTGTGAAGGGGATAGGGGGGCATGGCGCCTATCCGCACACCACCAAGGATCCGATTGTGCTGGCGAGCGCCATCGTCGGCAAGCTGCAGACGCTGGTCAGCCGAGAGAGCGATCCGCAGGATCCGGCGGTGGTCACCGTCGGCAGCTTCCATGCGGGAGCCAAGCACAATGTGATTTCGGACGAAGCGAAACTGCAGCTTACGGTGCGGTCTTATTCCGATGAATCGCGCAAGCTGCTGCTCGACGGGATCGCCCGGATTGCGCGGGGCGAGGCGATTGCCGCCGGAATGCCGGAGGACAAGATGCCGGTGGTCGAGGTGGAGGACAATTACACGCCGTCGACCTTCAATACGCCGGAATTCACCGAGCGGATGGCCACCCTGTTCCGCGCGCGTTTCGGCGAGGATCGCGTGGCGCAAACTCCACCCGTAATGGGCGGAGAGGATTTCGGCCGCTTCTATCGCGCGGATCCGGACAATGTGGAGTCGCTGATCTTCTGGATCGGCGGCGTGCCGCAAGAGACCTTCGATGCGGCCGAGCGGGGCGAAGCAAGCCTCCCATCATTGCATAGCCCGTTCTGGGCCCCCGATGCGGAGAAGGTGATCGCGACAGGCGCCGAGGCACTGGCCGCGGCAGCATTGCATCTGATGGCGCCCGGCTGATCCCGGGCGCCATCGGTTCAGTCGCAATTTGTCCTTGCGATCATGCCGCTCTCGGGCCGGCTCTTGTTAGAAACCGAACGAAACCGAAACATAGATGCCGGTGCTGCGTAGCCCCGACGTCCCGATCCCATCATGGAAGCCGGCAAGCGAGGCGCTGACTTTCTCACCCATAAGGTCGACCCCTAGTTTGGCACGAGCGCGAAGCCCATTGCCGATCACCGCGCTTCCACCTGCGCCGAATGTGTAGATTCCCTCGACCTCGCCGAAAGGCCGCAATTGCCAGCCATCCTGCAGGGCGAAGACGCGGTGCAAACGCGGACTGAACGCGACTTCACCCTGGCCCACCACCTGGCTCGGGATGGCGATATCGTAGCTGTCGAGATATGCCTCCTGGTTTTCCGACAGATAGCGGATGCTCACTTCCGGCCGGAAGACGGTCGCGCTGTCGATGTCGAACTGGCCGATCAGCGAACCGCTGTAATAGCTCCTCGTCGTCTCGAACGCATCGACATAGGTGCCCAGCGGGTTCACGCGGTTGTTCGAACGCCCCCAGGCGGCACGCAGTTCGCCGTAAAGTTGCGGTGCAAGCCGGGCGGTGACATAGGGCCCGGCCATCCAGCCCGCACCCTCCGCTTCGCCCGTATCGAGCGGCCCATCATTCGAAAAGTCATCGAAAGATGCCATCACGCCCAGCAGGATGTCGGGTGAAACCCGATAATCGGCGCCGGCATGAACAATGCTGAACTGCCCTTCCTGCGCGCCGATCCGGCTCCAGGCGAAATAGGCCTCGGTCCATATGTCGAAGGCCTGGCTGCCGCGATCGGGATCTCCCGCCGCGGCGGCCACCGTGCCCAGGCTGGTGTGCGCCCGCACGCCGCCTGCGCTCAGCATGAGGTTGGCCGGCAAGTGTCCCGATCCCAATACCGGTACGCCATAGGCGCTGGCGCTGCCGGCGCTGCCGGGATTGGCCTGGAGACGGTCGATCCGGCGCTGCGAGTCCGGCTGGTTCGTCATGATCAATGCGTTGCGCCCGGTGAGGAAGTCTTCGATCGCCTCAAGCGCCGCTGCCCGGGTATTCGTGCTGGTAAAGGTGCAGACCAATTCCTCATTGGGCGAAAGCTCGGCATCCACCCTGCGCGCGGCGACGTCGACCGCTGAATCGCTGTCGTTGCAGGTGATGTCGGTAATTGCATAACCGGCGGTGGAAAGGTCTGCGGCTGTGATCGTGTGACCGCCTGCGCTGACCTCCGTGGCGGCGAGCATGCCGGTGCCGCCCACGGTCTGGATCGTGCCGTTGAGGGCCGCAACATCCGATGTGAAAGCGAAACCGGTATCGGCTCCCACGACTTTCTGGATGATGCGGATCGAACCGATTGCCCTGATACTGACGGTCACCCGGTCGGGCGCGGAATCGACCTGGCCGTCGCTGACGATCAGTTCGAAGATCAGATCCTCGGTGCCGTTGACGAGCGGCGCCGTGAAGCTGGGCGCCGCCGTATCGGCGCCGTTCAACGTCACTGCCGTTCCCGAGACCTGAGTCCAGCTATAGGTCAGCGTGTCATTGTCCGGATCGCTCGATCCGGTCCCGTCGAGCGTCGCGGTCTGTCCGCTATCCACAGGCCCGAAATCGTCTCCG
Source organism: Alteraurantiacibacter sp. (assembly GCA_036397575.1). Lineage (GTDB taxonomy): Bacteria > Pseudomonadota > Alphaproteobacteria > Sphingomonadales > Sphingomonadaceae > DASWIR01. The sequence continues at coordinate 3,836 of DASWIR010000360.1, forward strand.
GCGTCGGCTACAGGGGCGGAATTGGGCTGTACCGTGATTTCCACCGTGTCGGTGACCGGCGAGCCGGAATTGAGCGGATCCCATACTTCGAGTTCGAATGTCAGAACCTGGGTACCCGATCCGCCGAGCGGCGCGGTAAAGCTCGCCGTGGCGGTCGTGTCCCCGGCAAGCGTGACGTTCGGCCCGCCCGTCTGGGTCCAGCGGTAGGACAGCGTATCCCCGTCGCCATCCGAAGAACCGGATGCGCTGAGTGTGACATTCTGGCCTCCGGTAACGTTCTGGTCCGCGCCGGCATTGGCGACGGGGCCGAGATTGGCGGCGACCGTGATATTGACCGTATCGGTTGCGCTGTTGGAAGCGGTATCCGTTGCCACGAGTTCGAAGCTCAGCGTCTGGTCCACTGCCGCCTTGGGCGGCGCGGTGAACCCGGCATTGAGGGTCGTTCCGCCGGTCAGCGTCACTGCCGGGCCGGCGGTCTGGCTCCACTGGAAGGTGAGCGGATCGCTTTCCGGATCGCTGGCCGTGCCCGTCAGGCTCACCGTAGCGTCGCCGGCGACGGTCTGGTCCGTTCCCGCGCTGACGGTGGGGGCCCCATTCGGCAGCACCGTGAACTGCACGGCATCGGTAGAGCTGGTGATCCCGTCGCTTACCGTCAGCTCGAATTCGAGGATTTGGTTGCTCTGGCCGGGAGGAGGCGTCGTGAAACTTGCGGCCGCACTGGTCGCATTGGTGATCGCGACCGACGGGCCGCTGATCTGAACCCACTGATAGGTCAGTGCATCGTTTTCGGGGTCGGACGAAGCCGAACCGTCGAGCGCGGCCAAACTGTTCGCCCCGACGGTCTGGTCCGCCCCCGCGTTGGCGGTGGGGCCGGTATTGGCGGCAATTGTGATTTGCACGGTGTCCGTGGCAATATTGCCGGGACCGTCCTGCACGGTGAGCTCGAACGTGAGTTGCTGCGGCGCGGAGGTCTTGGGCGGCGCCGTGAACCCGGCACTGAGAGAAGTTGCTCCCGTCAGGCTCACCGGCGGCCCGCCCGTCTGCGTCCATTGGAAAGTCATGGGATCGTTTTCGGGATCGCTCGCCGTGCCATTGAGCGTCACGGCGCTGCTGCCGGCCACGGTCTGACTTATGCCGGCATCGACCACGGGCGGAAGGTTCGGGCTTACCGTAACCTGGATGGTGTCAGTCGCGCTCTGGAGCCCGTCGCTGGTTGTCAGCTGGAACTCGAGTGTTTGCGCGCTTTGCGCCGCAGGGGGCGCCGAAAAGCTGGGGCTGGCGGTGCTTGCGCCCGAGAGTGTCACGGATGGACCGGAAATTTGGACCCACTGGTAGGTCAGGGGATCGCCATCGCCGTCGCTGCTCCCCGAACCATCGAGCGTTACCGCCGCATTGCCGCCTACCAGCTGATCGGGCCCGGCATTGGCAGCCGGGCCGACATTGGCAGCTACGGTGATGTCGACCGTATCCGGTGCGGAAGGATCGCTTCCGTCATTGGCGATGAGCGTGAAACTCAACACTTGCGGAGAACCGCTCTTGGGCGGAGCGGTGAAGCTGGGGGTTAGCGTGGTAGCATTGGCGAGCGTGACGGACGGGCCGCCGGATTGCGACCACTGATAGGTCAAAGGATCGCCATCGGCATCGCTTGCGCTACCCGAAAGCGACACCGATGCTCCTCCGGCGACGGTTGCATCCGGCCCTGCATTTGCAACCGGAGCCGCGTTTGGTCCGGCAGCGAGCGTGACAGTCACCGTGTCGACGCTGCCTGTCGGGTCTATCCCGTCACGGGCGAGCAGCTGGAAGACCATCTGCTGCGGCTGATTGGTCTGGGCGGGGGCGGTGAATGTGGGCGATGCCGTACTTCCGCCGGTAAGGAACACGGACGGGCCGCTGACCTGGGTCCAGAAATAGGTGATCGGGTCGCCATCGGGATCCGACGAGCCGCTGCCATCCAGCGTCACGGCCGCGCCGCCGGTGGATACGGTCTGATCCGCGCCGGCATCGGCAACGGGAGGGCTGTTGCTGACGATATTGCGGCAGTTGCCGCCCGCCGCGACCAACGCGGCGCGAGGCACGGGCGAGCCGGCGAGGAACGTCCCTGGCGGCGGGTCGTTTGCCGTGCGATCGAAAATCGAGAACACCCAATCGTTGCGCGGTGCGAAACCCGCATTGTTGAATGTCAGGGTGGCGCTGGTACTGGCCCCGTTGGCCACCGTCGTCAGGATCTGGACAGTGGACCAGGTCTGGCTGGTCGTAACCATGCCATAGCTGTAAACGTCGTTGCCGCTCCCGTCGTCGATCGTCCCGCTGACATCGGCGGTATAGGTCACACTGCAGTAAGAATTGATGTCTACCGCGCTGACGAAATTGAGGTTTCCGGCCGTCGCTGCACGCGCAGTCTGCGGGAACGCCAGGAGTACTGCCGACAGCGCCGCTACCGAGCTGGCCGCATAGAGCTGGCCGCGATCTTTCCGCTTCATTCCCCGTACTCCCGAAAATCCGATCTTGATCCGGGAAAGGGAGTGCCCGAGCGGCCGGAGCCGCACTATGCCATGTCACTGGCACCATATTTCTGGCTGTTGACGTGAAAAAAGTCTGCGGTTCAGATGTTCAGTTGACCGGTTTTGATCGCTTCATAGACCGCCTCTCCGCGCGAATGGACGGCGAGCTTGCGGTAGATCGATTTGACATGATTCCCGACGGTCAAGGGAGAGATGCCAAGCACCCGCGCGGCATCCTTGTAGCTCTGACCTTTGGCAAAAAGTTCGAGCAACTCGACCTCGCGCGGCGTGAGGCCGCTATCCTCCTCGGCGACAACCTCTACGGCTGGAGGTGTGCGTAACCGATCCAGCAGATAAACGGCAGCAGCGGCGCTGATCGGCGCGCCTCCTTCCAGTGTCACCCTTATTCCTTCGGCAATCACGGCCTGGCTGCTGTCTTTCAGCAAATAGCCGTCCGCCCCCGCGGTGAGAGCCGAAACGACCGTGTCGCGATCGCCGAAGCTGGTGACAACCAGAATTCGTGCGTCGCAGCCGGTCCTGATCTCCGGGATGAAGTCCAGCCCGCTCCCGTCGGGCAAGCCGATATCGACAAGGAACAGGTCTGGCCGCAAGGCGATCAGACCGCGGGCAGCCGCGATGCTGGAAGTGATCCCGGCAAGATTCAGGTCTACCGCCGACGAGATTATCTCGATGAAATGGTCGCATACATTGGGATCGTCCTCGACGATCGCGATTCTATAGCCTGCGCTCGTTGACACCTCGCTCATTCGCTTCGCTCTTTCGATCTTGCAAAGGCGCAACCAAGCAACGGGTCGACGCTCAACGCAATCCCCTATTCATGGCCCCCTGCCTCGTCGCCCGCATGGGCGCCCGGAAGCGCCAGTTCCACCGTGAGCCCCGTGTCCGACTGCCTGACCGAAAGCGTTCCCCCCGCTTGCGCCGCGCGGCTGCGCATGTTTCCAAGCCCTCTGCCCCGGCCCGTTTCTGCGGGCAACCGCCCATGGCCGTCATCGGCGATGGTGATGATTATTCCGTCCGCCGCAGGCAAGACGCTGATTGTGATCCGGCTGCCTTCCGAATGTTTGAGCGCGTTGATCACCGCTTCCTGCAAAATGCGGAATATCTGCAGGACCTGACGGGGGCCATAGGCAGGAAGCATCCCGCCTGTTTCGTCCATCCAATCGAATGCGAACCCAGCCTCGCGGACGCGCGGTTCCACTCGCGCACGAAAAGTCGCGAGCGCCGCCGAAAGCGATTCGCCCACCGAATCCATCGAATCGATCAACAGCCGCATCTCGTCGATTACCGATTGCAGCCCCTCGGCAACTGTGTGGGGTTCGGCTTTCCCGCGGCGCGCGGCAAGAAGCATCGACATCAGGTTGGATCCGAGTCCGTCATGCATGTCGCGCATGATCCGGCGGCGCTCCTCGTCGAAAGCCTGCTGGCGAACGAGCTTGCGCTGGCGCGCATGGGCGAGCTGCAATTCGGCGGTTCGCTCGTCGAGTTGGGCCTCAAGCAGCGCGGTTATCTGACCCTGCGACCGGAAGAGGCGGACGTTGCGGGAGAAAAAAGCGATAGCCAGGCCGAGGATGAGGAACGGCTGCGACCGGCCGACATAGCCCATATTGATCGACTGGGTCAGCTCGGTCACGGCGTTGAGGAGCAGCAAAGTGACGAGCAGGATCACGATCGCGGCCTCCCAATAGCGATCTTCGCGCGAGCCGATAAAGCCGTGAACGATGCGGATAATAGTCGCGATGGCAAAGCCGATGCTGGCATAGTCGAGGATCTCGCCCGCACGGTCGAAGTTCTCGCCTGAGGAAAGGAAATAGAGCGAAGCGACCATTGTCGGCGCGAGCATCAGAAATACCGCAATCGCGACTCGCCGCGGCCAGACCATCGGCTTTGCCGACCAGCTGTCTGCCCAGCAAAACCAGGAAAGCGACAGCAGCAGCGAGACGCAAAAATAGAACGACATATGCGCCGCACCGTGCATCGGCCGGTCGATCCAGACGTAATAGAGCGAAAGCGCGGTCCAGCTCGCGGCGAGCATGAAGAACCAGAAGCTTTCGCCCTTACGCTCCGAACGCAACAGCACGATCAGCGCGAACAACGCGATCAGCCCGATCACGGCTAGTGCCATGAACTTGTATTCCCCGGCGAAGAACATGGCAGAGCGCATCTGGGCGGTCATCTGCCCATATTCGCCGATTATCGGGCGGTTATAGTCGAAATAGGGAACGCCGTCGCGAACCAGCAGAAACGCAATCTCGTTCCGGCCTGCGTGGAGGTTGGCCGGCTGGATATGGTAGATTTTGCGCAGCAGCGCGCCGTAGCGGATGGTCGGCAGCGTCATGTCGCCTTCCCCGGCCACGAAACGCCCGTTCACATAGATGGCAAGATTATCGGTATTGATATTGGGGTAGAGACCCAGCCCTTGCTCCGGCACCTCGTCCAGTTCGATATGATAACGGAGCGCGCGATAGCCTGTCTCGCAGCAATGCCATGCCCCGAAATCCTCGACCGGTTCGAAACGGGCGGCTTCCAAGGCGGCGTAGTCGGGACGCTCGACGGCGGCCTCACTGATCGCAACCGGCGTTATCGACTCGAAGTCCGTCGGCGGCTTGTCGATCAGCACCGGCTTGATCGCCAGCCAGAATATCGCCTGAACCACAATGACCGCGGCGATCAGGCGCCCCGGCCAAGCTTCAAGTCGCGATGCGGACATGCCGGCCCCTCCCCAGGAAGAGGAGGCTAAACCAGAAACACGACCCGCACCACATGCCATATTCGTGGCATGTGGTGCACAGCTATCAGAGATTCTCGCAGAGGATTTGCCGGTCGTACATCGAGCGAAAACGATCGCCGGACTTGCCGGTCCAGGCTTCGTGGCGAGTCCAGCTCAACGTCGTGAGGAAACAGCGCCCATCGGGCAGTTTGCTGGCGATCTGACTCTCGGTCTCGCTATATTCCACCCGCCCGCTGAGCCAGTGCCGGTATACCACCCATCCACGGCTGATGAGACTCTGCTTCAGATAGGTGCGGTCGGGGAACGCCTGCTGGAACCCGCTGCGGAAACGCCCCTCGCGCTGTGGATCGCTGGCCACGGCGGCGCGCATTCGCACTTCGGACAGCGCCTGGGCGCGGTTCTTCTCCACCTGAACCTCGATCGCTTCTCTACCTCCGATGGCTTCCATCGCGGAATCCGCCAACTCAATCACTGGATCGAGCTCGGCCATGTCCGGATAGAGGCGCTTGAACGCCGCCAGCCCCTCTTTCGCGGCGAGTATGTTGTAATATTGGTTCCGCGCGATGCAGATGTCGTCTTCGCGCGTGTGAAACCCGGAAAGGCTGTTCGTCGTGCCGACGCGGTCGAAGGTATCGATGTAGCGGTTGATCCGCCCGTCGATCGGCCTGATCTTGTATTTGAACCGCCCGCGGTCGGCCTTGATCTTCCTGGCCTCGACCGGGCCGGCGAAGAAGTCGTCGACACGCTTGTTGTAGGCCTGGACATAGGCGGTGAAGCGCTCAATCGCACCGTCGCAATCCTTGAGATCGGCTTCGAATTCGGGAACCTCGAATTCCGTCATGAATTGCCATGTCCGCTTGGTCGCATCGGCGGGCAGCGGCTCGCCGAGAGCCTGCGTTTTGGCTGTCACCGGATCGAGCTGTTGCCTGCTCTGCCCGATCCGGTCGCGCACGCTTTGCGCCTGAGCCGCACTGGAAAAGAGCGCGGCGATCGCGCAGCAAGCGAGAAGACGGGAAAAGCGCATCGCGTGTCTTACCCTGCCGCCGCTTGATGTTGGTCAATGCAGCTGTCGAGCGCAGCCTGCTGCTCGGCATCTGTCGGTCCGCGCTGGCTGGTGAAGTGACCATCGGATACCAATCTGTTCACGGTGCAGTTGCACACGTCTTTGGCCGCGTCAGATTCGACCTGTTGCATCACTGCGACGCTCGTGCATTGGCGCTTTGCTGAATTCATGGCCATTTCGGTCAAAGGCTCAGCCATGGCCGCTTCGC
>DASWIR010000361.1:0-2778 GCA_036397575.1 Alteraurantiacibacter sp.
CTGGCGCCAGATGGACGCATCGGTCTCGCCGATCTTCGTCTCCATCTTCTCTTCGGCGATGGAGAGCAGCCGCTCTTCGATCAGCTCGGGCTCGAGTGCATCTTCCTGCATCCACGCGTCGATCGGCGCATCGACGCCCAGCACATCGGAGATTTTCGCTTTCAGTCCTTCGACGTCCCACTGCTCGGGATAGGAACCTGGCGGGCAAGCGTTGACGACGATCGCATTGATCGCGTCCTGACGCATCGCCACCACGACATCATCGACAGTTTCGGAATCCATGATTTCCGCGCGCTGTTCGTACACCACCTTGCGCTGGTCGTTCATCACGTCGTCGTATTGCACGACTTGCTTGCGGACTTCGTAGTTCCGTGCCTCGACCTTCTTCTGCGCGGTCTCGATGGCCTTGGAGAGCCATTTCGATCCGATCGCCTCGCCATCGGCGAGGTTCGAATTCATCATCCGCGAAAACAGCGTGTCCGGCCCGAAGATTCGCAGCAAATCGTCTTCCAGGCACAGGTAGAACTTCGACAGGCCCGGATCGCCCTGGCGTCCCGAGCGGCCGCGCAGCTGGTTGTCGATGCGGCGGCTCTCGTGGCGCTCCGTGCCGATCACGCACAATCCGCCCGCTTCCAGCACTTTCTCTCTTTCCGCCTCCACTTCGGCCTTGATCCCCGCAATCCCGGCGTCGCGCTCGGGCCCTTCCTCCAGGCCCTTCATCTCATCCGCGATGCGGAATTCGAGATTGCCGCCCAGCTGGATGTCGGTGCCGCGGCCGGCCATGTTGGTGGCGATGGTCACGGCGCCGATACGTCCCGCCTGGGCGACGATATGCGCTTCCTGCTCGTGGAAGCGGGCATTGAGCACATTGTGCTTCACGCCGGCCTTGGTGAGGAAGTCGGACAGCAGTTCCGACTTCTCGATCGAGACCGTGCCCACCAGCACCGGCTGGCCGATCTTGTTCTTTTCGGCGATCAGCTCGGCGATGGCCTGGAACTTGTCGGCCGTGTTCTTGTAGAACTCGTCTTCCTCGTCGATCCGCTCGACCGGGACATTGGTCGGGATCTCGACCACGTTGAGCTTGTAGATGTCCCAGAATTCCGCCGCCTCGGTGGCGGCAGTGCCGGTCATGCCGGAGAGCTTGGGATACATGCGGAAATAGTTCTGGAAGGTGATCGAGGCCATGGTCTGGTTCTCGGGCTCAATCTTCACGCCCTCCTTCGCCTCGACCGCCTGATGCAGGCCGTTGGACCAGCGGCGCCCTTCCATCATGCGCCCGGTGAACTCGTCGATGATGACGATTTTTTCGTCCTTCACGATATAATCCGTATCGCGCTTGAACATCACATTCGCACGCAGCGCCTGGTCGAGATGATGAACGACCTGGGTATTCACGACGTCGTAGAGATTGTCGGTTTCGAGCAGCCCTTCGCTCGTGAGGATCTTCTCGACCTCTTCCACGCCGTCTTCGGTCAAGGTGATGTTACGGGACTTTTCGTCCTTCTCGTACCAGTCCTCCGGAATGTCCTTCACGATCTTGTCGAGCGCGACATAGAGATCGCTCTTATCCTCGGTCGGTCCGGAGATGATCAGCGGCGTGCGCGCCTCGTCGATCAGGATCGAGTCCACCTCGTCCACGATCGCGTAATTGAAGGGGCGCTGCACCATCTGGCCGCGCTCGTGCTTCATATTGTCGCGCAGATAGTCGAAGCCGAATTCGTTATTCGTACCGTAAGTGATGTCGGCTGCATAAGCCTCGCGGCGTTGCGCTTCCGCCAGATTGGGCACGATCACGCCGACAGTCAGGCCGAGAAAACGATAGACCTGCCCCATCCATTCCGCATCGCGGCGCGCGAGGTAGTCGTTGACGGTGACGACATGGACGCCCTTGCCTTCGAGCGAGTTCAGATAGACCGCCAGCGTCGCCACCAGCGTCTTGCCCTCACCCGTGCGCATCTCCGCGATCTCGCCGCGGTGAAGCACGATGCCGCCGACCATCTGCACGTCGAAATGACGCATGCCCAGCACGCGCCAGGCCGCCTCGCGGACCGTGGCGAAGGCCTCGGGCAGGATATCGTCGAGCTTGGTTCCCTGGGCGAGGAGTTCGCGGAATTTCTCGGTCTGTCCCGCCAGCTCCGCGTCGGAGAGCTCCTGGATCTGCGGCTCGATGGCGGTGATCGTGCGGACGATTTTCTCGACCGACTTTACATAGCGGTCGTTGGATGAGCCGAAAACGGCCTTGGCAATGGAGCCGAACATGGGCGGGTCCTGTCAGGAATGTATGTGGATGGCGCGCCAGCAAGCGCGGCCGGAAAGTACGGTGTCAAGACAGAAATTCGCGCACTATTCGTGCGCGCGGTCGATCCCGATCAGTACCGTATGAAATGCCGCAGGCGGAGTGCAGGGGCGCGCGGCCAGAACGGCGCATTCGGTGCCCTTCTTGCGCGTGCCTGCAGAAGGCGCCTCGGCATCGCCGCCCTTGCGGCGAATGGCCGCCTCGCTGCCGCCCAGCTGCCCGCTCTCGGCGGTCAGCAAAACGCCGCTCATCGCCTCGACACGCGCCTGCGCCGGAGTGCCGGTGGCAGTGAGCCCGGTGACGATCGCAAGCAGGGTGAGCAATTTGCGGAGCATTGTGAGCGCCAAGATAGGCAAGCGCGCTCAAAACGTCCACTGGCAAAGCGCGTTTACCCGCCAGCGCGCTAAGGCTAGAGCGCGCATGCAATGGACCTCGAAACCTCGCCGCTCGCCCTGCCCTTTCCCGATGCGCCCGATATCGCG
>DASWIR010000362.1:0-4594 GCA_036397575.1 Alteraurantiacibacter sp.
CGCCGCGATGCGGAACATCGCCGATGGTGGCAGCGTGGTGCTCACCTCCTCGGTCAGCGGGTTCAAACCCGAGCCCGGCACTGCAGCCTATGGCGCCTCCAAGGCCGCGATCATCCAGCTTGCCAAGGTTGCGGCGAAGGAAGGCGCGCCGCGCAGCATTCGCGTCAATGCAATCGCGCCGGGCGGCGTGGACACGCCGATCTGGGACCAGACGCCGTTCTTCCAAGATCTGGTGACCGAACATGGAGGCGACCGTGATGCCGCTCTCGCGGCGATGGCGAAGATGGCGACGCCGCTCGGGCGTTATGCTTCGGCGGACGAGGTCGCCGCGCAAATCGCTTTCCTGCTGTCCGATGCCGCGGCAACGATCACGGGCACAGTGCTGGTGAGCGATGGGGGCTATTCGCTTTAGCTGGCCAGATCCCCGAAGTCCGTCAGCGCCGCGTCGCGCATCCCGCGCCAGACATTGCGCGCCTGCACCGTCTCGAACACGTCGTGGACGCGCAGCAAATGCACGCCCGCATCCATCCCCGCGACCGCCAGCGCGATACTACCGCCCGCCCGCAAATGTACGGGGGCCTCGTTGCTCAGCGCGCCGATCATCCGCTTGCGACTCGCCCCCAGCAGGAGAGGCTGACCAAGCGCATGGAACAGCGGCAGCGCGCTCAGCAAAGCAAGGTTCTCCGCCATGTTCTTGCCGAAACCAATGCCCGGATCGAGAACGATCTTCTCGCGCGCGATGCCGCCCGCGATGCAGGCGTCGCGCCGTTCCTTCAGCCAGTCGAATACGTCGAGCGCCACATTGGTGTAGTCCGCATCGGAATGAAGATCACTGGCCCCATCGCCCTGGGCGCCCGGCGCGTGCATCAGCACCACGGGCACGCCCCCGCCGGCGACGAATTCCATCGCACGTGGATCGTGCCGCAGCGCCGAGACATCGTTGACGATATGCGCGCCGGCCTGCAGCGCCGCCTCCATCACGCCGACGCGGCGCGTATCGACGCTGACCGCCGCGCCCATCGCCGCTGCCCGTTCGACCGCGGGGATCACGCGCTTCAGCTCGTCGCCTTCCCATACCGCCTGCGCGTCGGGCCTTGTGCTTTCCCCGCCGATATCGACGATTGCCGCGCCCGCCTCGACCATGTTCGCCAGGTGGCTCGCGGCCTCCTCCGGATCGTCGAGGAACTTCCCGCCGTCGGAGAATGAATCGGGCGTGACATTGAGGATGCCCATCACCTGCGGCTGGTCGAGCCGGATCGTGCGGCTGCCGCACTGGAGCGGCGGATGGACCGTTTGCAGACCAGACCACTGTGCCTCGCCCTCCGCCGCGACTTCATCGGGCAGGCCGGCCAGTACGCCGGCGATAGTCGCCTTGGTCGCCAGCTCGCGGTGGGTGACGCGAGCGCCGTCGCGCACGACCACCGCGAATTCGCGGGCATAGGCCATGGTCCCGCCCAGGCGGATCGCGTCCCCTTCGACTGCCTGCGGGCTGGGGACGAAAGAGATCGGACGGATGTAGATCTTGGAGGTCAATTCGATTCCCTCTTTCGTCATCGCGAGCGGAGTGAAGCGATCCAGCAGTGCCGCCGCTCAACTGGATTGCTTCGTCGCCATGCTCCTCGCAATGACGAAACTGGACAGAACGATCAATCCTCCACCGTCAGCAGGTAGATCTGCCGGATCGCGTCGAGCGGTTTAACTTCACCGCCATGTTCCAGGTGCCAGAAGGTCCAGCCATTGCAGCTGGGCGCGCCTTGCAATTCCTTACCGACGCCGTGGATCGAGCCGGCGGTCTTGCCGCTCCCGATAGAACCGTCGGCGCGGACCGTGGCGGTCCAGCGATGCTGGCGGTCGAACAGCTCGGTCCCAGGCGGGACAAGACCCGCCTCGACCAGCGCACCAAAGGCGACACGCGGTGCGTCTTTGCGGCTCTGCATCGTCGCAAGCGCGCTTTCGTCGAGCGGCAGTTCCTTGGCGATCCGCTCCATCGCGGCGTCGATATAACCCTTCTCCCGTTCGCAGCCGATCCATTCGCGGCCAAGGCGTTTTGCCACCGCGCCGGTAGTACCGGTGCCGAAGAATGGATCGAGCACCACGTCGCCGCGCTCGGTGGTCGCGAGCAGGACGCGGTAAAGCAGGCTTTCGGGTTTCTGCGTCGGGTGAACCTTGTGCCCGCCCTTCTTCAGCCGCTCCGCGCCGGAGCAGATCGGCAGGACCCAGTCGCTGCGCATCTGCAACTCGTCGTTGAGCGTCTTCATCGCGCGGTAATTGAACTGATAGCGCGCCTTCTCACCCATGCTCGCCCAGATCAGCGTCTCATGCGCATTGGTGAAGCGTGTGCCGCGGAAATTGGGCATCGGGTTGGACTTGCGCCAGACGATGTCGTTGAGGATCCAGAAGCCGAGATCCTGCAAGGTGGCACCGACGCGGAAGATGTTGTGATAGCTGCCGATCACCCAAAGCGCGCCGTCGGGCTTGAGCACGCGCCGCGCCTCGGTAAGCCATTCGCGAGTGAAGGAATCATAGGCGGCGAAACTGTCGAACCGGTCCCACTCATCCGTCACCGCATCGACATGGCTGCCGTCCGGGCGGTTGAGGTCGCCGCCGAGCTGGAGATTGTAGGGCGGATCGGCGAAGATCAAATCGATGCTCGCATCGGGCAGCGAGCGCATCGCCTCCACGCAATCGCCTTGCAGAATGCGGCCGAGCGGCAGCTCCGCCCGCGCCGTCGTCGCAGCGATCGCGCGCATTTCCCCCTTGGTAAGAACCTGACCCATCCCGTTTCCTTCCCCGAACTTATCCACAGGGTGAGTCCTCAGGACTCCAAGGTCAAGCAATGATTTAGCAGGCATAGCCGTGAAATCACCTGAAGCTTGGGGAGAACAGAGCGAGTCCCCCACCAGATGTTGAGTCCCGGCTAACGCAGCAGACTCGACATAGTGTGGTGTGGCCGGGAGGACTCGCTTTGCCGACGAATGGCTTTTTGACCGCAGATGGGGCGTTGCAACGGCAGCTCAGCCATTCCAGGCCATCGAAAGACGGCCTGGAAGCGGAAGCCTATTCCGCCGCGACCGACGGCAGTTCCGCCCGGGCCACCGGCGCGAAGCTCCGGCGGTGAAGCGGGCACGGGCCATGGGTACGCAGGGCCTCAAGATGCTCGGGCGAGCCATAGCCCTTGTTCCGCTCCCACCCGTAATGCGGATGGTCGCGCGCCGCCTCGCGCATCAGCCGGTCGCGCCAGGTCTTGGCAAGGATCGAGGCGGCGGAGATCGCCGGCTCGCTCACATCACCGCCGACGATCGGCCGCGCGCTCCAGCGCCACTTCTGACAGCGCCCGGCGGGAGTGAGATTTCCATCCACCAGCACTTCGGCGGGAACGGCGCCGAGCGCCTCCTCCAGCCGTGAGACTGCCTCGGTCATTGCCAGCATGGTTGCGGCAAAGATGTTGATCCGGTCGATTTCCTCCACGCCGACCACACCGATGCCGAAGGCGCAGCGACGGCGGATCGGCCGTTCGAGCGCTTCGCGACGTTCCTCGCTCAGCCGTTTCGAATCGTCGAGTCCCGCAGGACGGGGCTTGCACAGTACGACCGCTGCCGCCACAACCGGCCCAGCCAGCGGCCCGCGCCCAGCCTCGTCCACGCCGGCGACGAGCCCGCGCTTGGCGAGCATGGAAACGAAATCACTGTGAGGGGTTCCTGAGAGCATGAAACGCACGATCCTGATTGCCACCATATCCCCCGCCGCCCTCGCCTTCGCAAGCTGTGGCTCGGCCCAGACCGGGGATAATGACGCGGCCCGTTCCGCCACCAGCGGCAATCTCGTCTCCGAGGCGCAGAGCATTGCAGAGGCCAGCAGCGCGTTCACCATCGAAGAACACGGCACGCTCGACGAACCATGGGCGATCGCTGTCGAGCCGGGCACCGGCAAGCTCTTCATCACCGAAAAGGGCGGCACGGCGAAGTTCTACCAGCCAGCCAACGGGCGGCTTGGCACGATCGAAAGCGGCCTACCGCAAGTCGCCTATGGCGGCCAGGGTGGGCTCGGCGATTTCGCCTTCGCTCCCGATTACGAGACCAGCCGCACAGTATATCTGAGCTGGGCAGACGGTGCGGAAGGCGATGCGCGGCGGGCGGCAGTCGGACGCGGCACGCTGGTGTGCGAAGAGCACGATTCCTGCCGCATCGAAGGCTTCACGAAAATTTGGCAGCAATCGCTCGACATTGCCTCGCCCGGCCATTTCTCGCACAAGATTACCTTCTCGCCCGACGGGCGGCATATGTTCGTTGCCAGCGGCGAGCGGATGCAGGGCGATCCAGCGCAGGATCTTGGCAACACGCTCGGCGCTATCGTGCGGCTAAACCTCGACGGCACTCCGGTCGAGGGCAACCCGTTCGCCGACCGCGGTAGCCCCACCGATCAAATATGGTCCTATGGCCAGCGCAACATTTACGGCCTCGAATTCGACAGCCAGGGCCGGCTGTGGGGCCTCGAGCACGGCCCGCGCGGCGGTGACGAATTGAACCTTGTCGAGCCGGGCAACAACTATGGCTGGCCGGTCCGTTCCAACGGCGACAATTACAACGGAGACCCG
>DASWIR010000363.1:0-7565 GCA_036397575.1 Alteraurantiacibacter sp.
ATCCTTCGCGAAAAGCGCATCAAGAAATGGAATCGCGCGTGGAAGCTCGAACTTATCGAACACGGAAATCCAGGCTGGCGTGATCTGGCCGAGGATTTCGGGTTTGAGCCGCTGCGCTGACTGGGTTCCCGCTTTCGCGGGAATGACGAATTGAGGTAAGGCGATACCGTTCGGCGAGCAGGAGGGTTGAATTTGCCCACCCCGCTGCGACTAGCCTCGCCTTACGGCTCGCCAAGTCTCGCTCCCCTCCCGCTTGCGGGAGGGGCTGGGGGCAGGCCTAAGCCACCACCTTCTCCGCTTCGGCCTGCGCCTCGTCGCTGGCGGCTTCGAGCAGCCTTTCCTCGATCGCCTTCATCCGCTCGGGCGCGATGACTTTCTCGCCGATCAGGTCGGTGACGTAGAACGTATCCACCGCGCGCTCGCCGTAATTTGTCACATGCGCGGAATTGACCATCAGCTGGCTTTCGAACAGCGCGCGGGCGAGGCGATTGAGCAGTGCGGGCCGGTCGCGTGCACTGACTTCGATCACGGTGAAGCGGCCCGAGGCCTTGTTGTCGAAACCCACGCGTGGGCGCACTTCGAAGGCTCCGGCGCGCATGGCCTTCAATGGCCGTTTGGCCAGCTGCGGCACGAGTTCGACCTTGTTGGCCAGCGCATCGCGGATGGTCCGCTCGAGCCGGTCGAGCTGCGATTGTTCGTGAAACGGGCGGCCCAGCGGGTCCTGCACCAGGAAATTGTCGACCGCCTTGCCCACCCGCGTCGTGTGGATGCGCGCATCGATGATGTTCGCGCCGGCGAGATGGATGCCGCCGGCGATGCGGTAGAACAGGCCGGGATGGTCATCGGCGATTACCGTCACCAGGGTCGCGCCGCGCGCCGGATAGACCTCGGCATGGATCGAGAGGCGATCCTGCACTTGCTTGGCCGCGGCGTAATGGTTGAGGTTCAGCGCGATGATATCTTCGGGCTCGGCGATCCAGTAGGAATCGTCGAACCGGGCGTTGAGTTCCTCGATGATATGCGCCTTCTCGCCCAGCAATGTGGCGACGGCCTCGCGCTTGGCGGCGATGCGCGCCTTGCGGCCGTGAGTCTTGTGGCCGAGCCGGAGCTGCTCTTCGGACAATTCGTAGAGCTCGCCGATCAGCTGCCGTTTCCAGCTGTTCCAGATACCGGGGCCGACCGCGCGGATATCGACCACGGTGAGCACCATCAGCTGGCGCAGCCGCTCCAGGCTTTGTACCTCGGCGATGAAGTCGGCAATGGTCTTGGGGTCGGACAGATCGCGCCTGAAAGCGGTGGCGCTCATCAGCAAATGCCAGCGTACCAGCCAGGCGACCAGCTCGGTCTCGTCCTCGTCCATGCCCAGGCGCGGGCACAGTTCCTCCGCCACTTCCGCGCCGAGCACCGAATGATCCCCGCCGCGCCCCTTGGCGATATCGTGCAGCAAGGTCGCGACATAGAGCACCCGGCGCGAGGCGAGTTGAGGGATGATTTCGCTCGCCAGCGGGTGATCGTCCCTGAGTTCGCCCTTCTCGATCTTCGCCAGCAGGCCGATCGCGCGGATCGTGTGCTCGTCCACCGTATAGTGATGATACATGTCGAACTGCATCTGGGCGTTGACCCGGCCGAAATCCGGCACGAAGCGGCCGAACACGCCCGCCTCGTTCATCCAGCGAAGCACGGTTTCCGGATCGTTCCGCCCGGTCAGCAGCTTGAGGAAGGCTTCGTTGGCGCGTGCATCGCGCCTTATCTCGTCCTTGATCAGATGCGCATCGCGGCTCGCCAGCCGCATCGTATCGGGATGGATTTCCAGCCCCTGTTCCTCGGCGATCTGAAAGATCTCGACGAGATGGACAGGATCCTTCTCGAACCAATCGTCCCCCGGCGCGCTGATCCTCCCGCCGAACGCCTTGTAGCCCTTCACGCTGCGGGCCTTCTGGCGAAAGGCTGCGAGCAGGCCTCGGCGGGGGCTTCTGGCCGATTGCTCCTCCAGCTGGGCGAGGAACACACCGGTCAGGCTGCCGACATGCTTCGCCTGCAGGAAATAATACTGCATGAAGCGCTCGACCGCGCTCTTGCCCGGCCGGTCGGCGAATTTCATACGCCTTGCGACTTCGCGCTGGATATCGAAAGTCAGCCGGTCTTCGGCGCGGCCCGTGATCGTGTGCAAATGGCAGCGCACCGCCAGCAGGAAGTTTTCCGCACGGCGGAATCGGCGATATTCCTCCGGCGTTAACAGGCCGACTTCGACCAGTTCGGCGGCGCTCTGCGCCCGGTGGATATATTTGCCGATCCAGTAGAGCGTTTGCAGATCGCGCAGACCGCCCTTGCCCTCCTTGACGTTCGGTTCGACCACATAACGGCTGTCGCCGAGCCGCTTGTGGCGCTGGTTGCGCTCCTGCAGCTTCTCGGCGACGAAGGCTCGCGCGGTCCCGGCGACGACTTCGGCGCGGAAACGCTGCCGCGACTCTTCGCTCAGTTCCAGGTCGCCCCACAAATGCCGCCCTTCCAGCAGCGCGGTGCGGATCGTAAGATCGCCCTTCGCCATGCGGATCATGTCATCGACCGTGCGGCTGGAATGGCCGACTTTCAGGCCGATATCCCACATCAGGTAAAGCATCGCCTCGATCACCTGCTCACACCAGGGCGTGCCCCGTGCGGGCGTCAGGAAGGCGATATCGACGTCGGAATGCGGCGCCATTTCCGCGCGGCCGTAGCCGCCGACCGCGAGAATTGCGACACGCTCCGCAGCCGACCGGTTGCCGACCGGATAGAGATGGGTGGTGACATGATCGTACATCACCCGGATCAGCTGATCTGTGAGGAAGGCATAGCCCATCGTCACCTGGTGACCGGCGCTGGGATGTTCCGAGAGGCGCTGGGTCATCTCTTCGCGGCCATGGTCGAGCGCATTGCGCAGCAGCGCGACAACAGCAGGGCGCGACGCTACGGGCCCGCCCTTCTCCACCGCTTCGGCGATTTCGGATGCGAGCTTGCGGCGATCCATGATCGCGCGCCGCTTGGGGATGGCTTTCTTGTTCACCGGGTCCCAGATAGTCCCAGATAGCGGCTCCGCAATGACCGGCGGTCGACCTTTTCGGTGGCGAGCCGCGGCAAGGGTTCGCTTTCGCGCCACATATATTGCGGCACTTTGAAGGCGGCGAGCCTCTCGCCAAGGAATTCGCGAAGGTCGTCCTCCGTCACGTCGCGGCTATCCCGCGTGCGGAACACCGCCGCCGGAACCTCGCCGAGCCGTTCGTCCGGCAGGCCGAAAACGGAGCATTCGGCTATGTCTGGGTGGGCGTAGACCGCCTGTTCCAGCTCGATGCAGGAGATGTTCTCACCCCCGCGGATGATGATGTCCTTCTTGCGGTCGACGATGAACAAATAGCCGTCCTCGTCGAGATTGCCGAGATCGCCGGTGCGGAACCAGCCGTCCGGCGTGAAAGCGGCGGCGGTGGCTTCCTCGTCCTCCCAGTAGCGCAGCATGTTGCAAATCGAGCGAATCGCGACCTCGCCGGTCTCGCCCTGGGGCAGCTCGGCGCCATCGGCGTCGAGAATGCCCAGTTCGGAAAGCGGCTTGCTGGCGCGGCCCGTGCTGTCGGGCTTCGCCTGATAGGCCCGGTTGAAATTGCCGCAGCCCACCGCGTTGGTCTCGGTCAGGCCGTAGCCGATGATCGGGTAGGAACCGGGCAGCTCTTCGCGGAGGCGGCGGACATGGTCAGCCGGGCGCGGCGCGCCGCCGGCGGCGAATGTCGCGCAGCTTGTGAGGTCGAACCTGCCGCGCTGCGGATGAGTGGCGATCTCGTGGCTCATCAGCGGCACGCCGACGAAATAGGTGACCTTTTCCGCCTCGATCAGCCGCATGGCTTCCAGCGGGTCCCATTTCGGCATCATCACCAGCTTGCGTCCCAGCGCGAAGGACTGGAGGAACAGCGGGACTTCGCCCGTCACATGGAACAGCGGAACCGGCACCAGGGCGGCGGGCGGATTGGTCGGCGCTTCTCCCGCCTCGGTCATCTGCCCCAGCACCATCAGCGTCTGCGCAGCGAAATTGATCGTCGCGTTGACCACTCCCCGATGATCGGACAGCGCGCCCTTGGCCTTGCCGGTCGAGCCGGAAGTGAAGAGGATTGTGGCAAGATCGTTCGGCCCGAGCTGCGGGAGTTCCGCTTCGCCCGCGCCTTCCAGCAACGAGGCAAAGCCTTCCTCCGGTGCGCCGCCATGCGAGAAGGTGGCGATCCGAGCTCCACATTCGATCCCATCGAGCCTTGCTGCGCGCTGCGGGTCGGCCAGCACGAGCCTGCAGCCGGTGAGCGAAATGCCCTCAGCCAGTTCCTCACCCGTCCACCAGCCATTGAGCAGTGTGGCGCAGCCGCCGGCCATGATGATTGCCATATGGGCGAGTACCCAATTGGCAGAGTTGCGCGCCGCCAGCCCCACACGGTCGCCGCGCTTCACGCCATGATTTGCCGTCAGTGCCTGCGCCAGCCGTCGCGCAAAGGCGAAACTTTCCGCAAAGCCGATTCGGGTCTCGCCATCGACAAGAAAGATGGTCTCGCCATGCTGTGCACAATAATGGGCGAAATAATGGGCCAGCGAGGGCGGAGCCTTGGCAAAGGCGGGGTAGGCGCGGCCGCCGCGCCCCACCTCCATCGTTTCGAGCGGGCCGCCCGGCGCCGTCAGCGCGGCGAGGTGCTTGTCGAAACTTGCATCGACCGCGTCCGGCATCTCTCCCCCTATCCGTGTTTTCTGGGCCTTTCGCCGCCTCCCCGCCTGTGGCAAGGACGCGCGGCCCACATGTCCCGATCCGGGGAACAGGTTTAGGCGGAGGGGTCGATGCTGTCACTACTGGCGTCCATTTCGGCGCAGCCGATTTATTGGCAGGAGCTCGGGCTCAGGCCCGGGATCGATCTCGGCATCTTTACCCTGCGCTACTATTCGCTCGCCTATCTCGGCGGGATCGTGCTCGCCTGGTGGCACGTATCGAGAATGGTCAAGGCACCCGGGGCGCCCATGGCGCAGCGCCATGTGGACGATCTGTTCTTCTACTGCACGCTCGGCATCATCATCGGCGGGCGGCTGGGTTATGCGACCTTCTACCAGCCGGAACTGTGGGCCTCGACCGACCTGTTCAAGCTGTGGGAAGGCGGGATGAGCTTCCATGGCGGAGTGGTCGGTGTGCTTGCCGCGATCGCCTGGGTCAGCTGGCGCGGTCAGCTCAGCTTTATCCGCGTCTGCGATTATATCGCGGTCAATGTGCCGTTCGGCATGCTGTTCGGGCGGATCGCCAATTTCATCAATGGCGAGCTGTGGGGCCGTCCGGCGGGCCCCGAAGTGCCATGGGCGATGGTTTTCCCCGGCGGCGGTCCGGTGCCGCGCCACCCCAGCCAGCTCTACGAGGCGGCACTGGAAGGCGCGCTGCTGATGGTGGTCCTGCTGTTCCTCTTCTGGCGGACGCGAGCGCGCTGGCGTCCCGGCCTGCTGGTCGGCGTCTTCACCCTGGGCATTGCTGCGGGGCGTTTCACGGTCGAATTTTTCCGCGAGCCCGACGCCCAGCTGATGGAATTCGCCATGCGCACCGGGCTTTCCATGGGCCAGTGGCTCACTATCCCGCTAATGATCGCCGGGCTTGGCGTAATCGTCTTCGCGTTAACCAAACCGGCGCTCGGCAGCAGTGCGGCACCCGCACAGACGCATGGATGAGCCGGCCGGCCTCGGTAACATATTCCGCCGCATGATCGCGGCCACCGGGCCGATCAGTGTCGCCCATTTCATGGCCGAATCGAATGCCCGCTACTATGCGAGAAAGGACCCGCTGGGCGAAGCGGGCGATTTCGTTACCGCGCCCGAGATCAGCCAGATGTTCGGCGAGCTGATCGGCCTGTGGCTGACCGAAATGTGGATCCGCGAAGGGCGGAACGAACCAGTCCATTATGTCGAGCTGGGGCCAGGGCGCGGCACGCTGGCGCGCGATGCGTTGCGGGCGATGAAGCGCTACGACCTCGTGCCGCGAGTGCATTTCGTCGAGACGTCGATTGCGCTCAAAGATCTGCAGCACAACCTGGTGCCCGAGGCGTTCTGGCATGACGACCTTTCTACCATTCCGACAGACGGGCCGGTCCTGGTGATCGCGAATGAGTTCTTCGACGCGCTGCCGGTGAGGCAATTGGTCAAGACCTCGCAAGGCTGGCGGGAAATGATGGTCGGCGTGGAAGGCGGCCGATTCACGCTGGTGGCGGGAATGCAGCCGATGGATCCCGCCGTGCCCGAGCCCCGCCGCGCCGCACCAGAAGGCACGGTGATCGAGACTTCGCCTGCGGCGGCGGCAGTGGTGTTCGAAGTTGCGGGGCGGCTGGTGGAACAGGGCGGCGCGGCGCGGTTCATCGATTACGGTCATGCCGAGCCGCGCAGCGGGTCGACGCTGCAGGCGGTGCGGGCGCATCGCAAGCTCGACCCGTTCGAGGCGCCGGGCGAGGCCGATCTTTCCGCTCATGTCGACTTTGCAGCGCTCGCCGCGGTCGCCCAGTCGCTTGATGCAAGGTGGTTGGGCACGGTGACGCAGGGCGAATGGCTCTTTGCACTTGGTATAGAAAGCCGCGCCGATGCGCTGGCGGAATTCGCGCCGCAGCACCGCGAAGCGCTGATGGAGGCGAAGGAACGGCTGACCAGCCCGAAACAAATGGGCACCTTGTTCAAGGTGATGGGGCTTGCCGCGCCGCATTGGATCGGCGGCGCTGGCTTTAAGCAATAAGATCTGCCGCCCGGCCCTGCCTTAGCGGGAAATCCGTTCCGCCAGTTCCGTCGCCGCCTCGCGCGGGCTCAGCTTGTTTTCGCTGCGGTCCACCGAATAGTTCGCCTCGCGCATCGCCTCCACGGAAATCGCGCCGACCAGCGGCCGCAATGCCTCGATGAAGCGCGCATCGCCGGCGCGCCTGGGCGAGACCAGCAGCAGCGCGTCGTAGCCCGGCAGCGCGCCTTTCGGGTCATCGAGCACTGTGAGCCGGTCGGCGGCAATGCGCCCATCGGACGAAAAGGCGCTGATCACGTCGGCCTCTCCGCCGATCAGCGCATCATACATGAAAGTGGCGGTGTAGTTGCGCTGTCCGGCGAAGCGCAGGCTGTAGGCGTCTCGCACCGCGGCCCATTCGGGGCGTTCGAAGAACTCGACATCGCCTCCGACGGCAAGTTGCGGCGATAGCGGTGCGAGATCCTCCAGCGAGGCGATGCCCAGTTCCGCCGCGCGGCCGCCGCGCATGGCAAACGCATAGGCATTCTCGAATCCGAGCGCGCCCAGCACATATGTGCCGCTCATTTCCGCTTCCCATCTCGTGATATCGGCGATCATCTCCGGGCGCGGCGGATTGTCTTCGCGGTGCATATAATTGGCCCAGATCGTGCCCGAATAATCGACATAGACGTCGATCGCGCCGCTGGTGAGCGCGCCATGGATCACCGCCGAACCCAGCCCGGATCGGTAGGCCACTTCGTATCCGGCCTCTTCCAGCCGCGAGCCGATCAGCCGCGCGAGTATATATTGCTCCGAAAAGTTTTTGGCTCCGACC
>DASWIR010000364.1:0-3366 GCA_036397575.1 Alteraurantiacibacter sp.
CTTCCGCCATGTCGGTAGCGTCCTGTGCCTGTGCGGCAGACACGGCCAGCATCGCGAACATTGCTGCAAAAATCTTGCTTGCCATGATTGGCGTCCTCCCCGTTCTCGATCGGTTATTCGAACCAGTAGCAGGTGCCGCGCATCTCCAGGCTCACACGCGGAGGGGCATCAGGCCCTGCGATTGGGTTGTCGAAGGCGCCGTGCGGCATCATCTGGGCGCGCGCGGGATCGCTTTCGCTGGTCTTGAAGACGATCGCCTCCTCGGGCGTCATGTCGGAATAATAATACCACCGGTGCGCCGGATTTCGCGCCAGCAGGTAGTTGGGAAAGCCCCATTCCGGGCTGCCGTCGAGCGGATCGAAGATCGCGTCGCAGTCGATCAGGTCACCGGGCGCGATGCTTGGCCATGCGCATAGTCCGAGGGGTACGTCCTGCGGCGGCTGCGACAGCACGCGCCAGACATTGTATTGCGCGCTGCGCGCGATTTCCCTGCCTTCGGGCGCGGTCTTGGCCCGGGCTTCGGCGGCGGCCTCTTTCGCCATGTCGACATGGACGAAGCGTGCCGGATGGGAATTGTCATGCGCCGCGTTCTCGCCGAGCTTCTCCGAGAAGCGCAGAATGCCGAATGGCGCCATCACCACCTGGTCGCAGCCGGTCAGGCTCTTGAGCATTTCGGCGATCTCGCCGCTGTGCGTTTTCGCGACCGCGTCGAGATCGGTCAAATCTTCGAGCACGCTCTTGTGCCGGACGAGGGTGAAGCCCTCAGTGTCGAGATCGGCATCCATTTCGCGCGCATCGGCGATCTCGACTTCGGCCGGAGCGAGCGGGACGAAATCCTTCTCATGCGCATTGGCGTAGAAATGGGGCCGCCGCTCGGTCCGCTCCGAATATCCTATCGCTGCACATACGCTTCGGCTGCCCGCAAGGTTCATGCCGGTTCGAACTCCTCCGTATCGATCGTCGGCCGGATCGCGTCGTGATAGCGGTGGCCATGTACGGTCCGGTGGTTGATGATTTCGCCAGCGCGTTTCAGCACATCGTCGGAGATCTGGACAGTCGCCGCGTGATGGTTTTCCTCCAGATGCGCGATGCTGGTGGTGCCGGGAATTACATGGATGCATTCGTCCTGCGCCAGTACCCACCGGTTGGCCAGCTGCGCCGGAGCGACGCCTGCTTCGCGCGCGAGCGCCTCGAACTTTTCGATGATGACGAGGTTCTTCGGCCAGTTCTCGGCATTGAAGCGCGGCATCTTCCTGCGCAGGTCCTGTTCGTCCAGAGTCGATGGATCGCGCAACACGCCGCCAAATGCTCCGCGCCCGGTGGAGCTGAAGGCGACCAGCGGAATGCCCAGTTCGCGGCAAGCCTGTGCCACACCCAGGTCCACATTGCGGGTCCAAAGCGAATACTCAGTCTGCACAGCGCCGACCGGGTGTACGCGGTGCGCCTCGCGAATATGCGCCGCCGACCATTCTGACACTCCATAGGCGCCGATTTTTCCCTGCTCGATCGCCTGCGCCAGCGTGCCGACCGAATCCGCGATGGGCACCTTCGGATCGAAGCGGTGCATGTAGTAGATGTCGATGTGATCGGTGCCGAGCAGCGAGAGGCTCTCGGCGATGGCCTTGTCGATCGCCTCGGGCGAGCAGTCGACGCCGCGCTCAGGTCCCTCGACGACGATTCCGCATTTCGAGGCGAGGAAGAACTCGCTCCTCCGCCCCTTCAACGCTTCGCCGATCAGCGTCTCGTTCTTGCCCGCGCCATAGATGCGCGCAGTGTCGAGATGGTTGTAGCCGAGGTCCAGTGCGCGATGGAGCAGCTTTGCGGCATCTTCCGGCGAGGGCGGGCTGCCATAGGCCCAGGACAGATTCATGCAGCCGAGTCCTACAGGGTGCAGGTCTCGTCCGGCAATTGCACGTTTTCCGACAGTAATCGGTCGATCCTTTCCTTTTCAGTTCGATCGACCGGTTAGCAGGTCGAATCAGAGCTTGGCCAGTTCCCCCTTTGCCCAAGGATAGAATGCATCCTGCAACGCATTAAGCTCTTCCACCGAAGCCCTGTAGCCCGCCGGATCGCTATCGATCAGCGACTTGCGCCATTTGGCCTGGTGGTGTGCCAGCTTCTGCCGCAATGCGAAGAACCGTGTTTCGAACTCGCGCCGCACGCCCGGATTGTCCTTGAGACGCTGATCGGCGTGCATTGCGGCCACCGATTGCGCCATCAGCTCCGCGAATTTCGTGCGCAACCCGATCACGCCGCGCGCGCCATCCTCGGTTTTCGACGCGGCTGCTTCCCGCATCTTGATGTTAGTCGCTTCTGCCTCGGCGAGCAGTTCGTCCAGCTTGGCCATCCCCATTCCCCTTTTTGGGATATCGTTATCGAACTAATGAGTCTCTTGTCGCACAGAGCGGGTCAAGCCTTGGTTAACTCCACAGTGGGCCGATATTTACGACCATCCATCCTGCTTTTCGAGGCTTGCGGCAAGTTCCCCGATCACACGGTAGCAATCGAGCACTTGCGCGATCGAGCTGTTCGGCTCTCGCCCTTCGCGGATGGCGGTGATGAATTCGCGGTCCTGCAGCTCGATGCCGTTCATGCTGACATCCACCTTGCTGACATCGATCGGCTCTTCCTTGCCGTTCACCAGATCGTCGTAACGGGCGATATAGGTGCCGGTATCGCCGATATAGCGGAAGAAGGTGCCCAGCGGTCCATCATTGTTGAAGCTTAGCGACAAGGTGCAGATCGCGCCGGTCTCGCTCTTAAGCTGGATCGACATATCCATCGCGATGCCCAGTTCCGGGTGCTCCGGCCCCTGGATCGCATTGGCGGTGACGATCGTGCCGGCCTGATAGGCGAACAGGTCGATCGTATGCGCGGCATGGTGCCACAGCAGATGGTCGGTCCAGCTGCGCGCCTCGCCTTTGGCATTCATGTTCTTACGGCGGAAGAAATAGGTCTGCACATCCATCTGCTGGATCGTCAGCTCACCCGCAGCGATCTTGTTATGGACGTACTGGTGGCTTGGATTGAAGCGGCGGGTGTGGCCGACCATGCAGACAAGGCCGGTCTCCTGGCTCTTCTTCATCACGGCTTCGGCATCGGCCCAACTGTCGGACAGCGGGATTTCCACCTGCACATGCTTGCCCGCATCCATGCAGGCGATGGCCTGTTCGGCATGCATCTGGGTGGGGGTGCACAGGATCACCGCGTCCACATCGTCTCGCGCCAGCGCTTCCGACAGCTCGGTGCCTGAATGCTTCGCGCCATATTTGGCGGCGACTTCGGACGCCTGTTCCGCACGGCGGGAAATGATGGAAGCGATCTCGACGCCGTCGATATTCTTGAGGCCGTCGAGGTGCTTTTCGC
>DASWIR010000365.1:0-2520 GCA_036397575.1 Alteraurantiacibacter sp.
TATCCAGACCGATGCCGATCCAGGCCAGCCAATCGACAAAGTCGTCGTGCGCGCCGTTCGGGAACTTCAGCAGCTCATTTTGCGCCTTCTGCCACCAGGGCGCAAAGATAGGAAACCGGACCATATGGAGCTGTGTCAGACCTTGCGCAGAGCGGGCGCGCATAACCTTGTCGGTCTTCGCCGTGCTCATGGGGACGACCGGCGTGTATTGTTTCATCGTGCGCTGCCGCTTCCGCAGAAACGGGCCGATCGACTTCTTGATGACGTCGTCTTCCGCCCACCAGAGCATTGGCCGGTGCCGCTCCATCTGGGCGATCATTTCCTCGACCATGCGGTCGGTCTCCATATGCTGCCAGACGATGTCGGGTAGAACCCAGATTATATCGTTCTCGTCAACGCCGACGCAGCCGAGGCACACGGGGTCGTTCTGCTGCTTTTCGGTAACGGCATGGTCCGAGGCCGCGTACTTGCGAAGGTTCTTCGGCAGCTCGCCGGGCAAGTAGCCTATCAGGTCGTCGCGCTTGAAGTAGTCGCCCTCCTCCGGCGCCGGGTTGCCCTGGTACAGGGCCTCGAAGCCGCGAGGGTTGAGCCGCTTGGCCGACGCCAGGTGCCGCAACGAGAACCGCTCCGGCCACAGGGAGGCGATCGGCTTGCTGCCGAAGGCGTTCACGATCGCCGGGTCGGTCTGCACTTCGAGTTCGGCGCCGATCGCCTTCGCGACCGGGCCGTCCGACAGGACCGCAGGAATGTGAAGGTACATCCAGTCCTTCGCGACTTCGGGATCGTGGTCCGGATGATCCGGATCGACGATGCGCCCGATCAGGTCAGCTTCGTTCCAGCGGGTGTGTATGATAACTATCGCCGACGCCGTATGGACGCGCGAATAGATCACCTTCGTGAACCACTGGAAGCACTGCTCGCGGATCGTCGGCGACTGCGCTTCCATATCGTCCTTGATCGGGTCGTCTATCACCGCCAGGTCGGCCGGCTTACCCGTACCGGCGCCGCCGCGGCCGATGAAAGCGAGCTGCCCGCCCTCGGTCGTCCGCATGAAGTCCTTGGCCCTGGAGCCCGTTACGAGCTTGGTGCCGGGGAACACGAGCTTGTACTGCTCCGTCCGCAGGATCTCGCGCACTTCGCCGCCGAAGGTCTCCGCGAAGTCCTGGCTGTAGGTGCCGAAAATAATTTTCTTCCAGGGAAACTTGCCAATGTACCAGGCGGGGAAGCGACGGGAAGCCAGCTCGGATTTCCCGAACTGCGGCGGCATGGAGATCGCGAGCCGCAGGACTTCGCCGCGGGCGACCTTCTCCAGCGCATCCGCTATGACGCTGTGGTGCGCCTTCACGGCGTACCGGCTGGCATCCGGGCTATCCATGTCCCGCAGGTCCGGCATGGTGAACTGAACAAAGTCCAGCAGGCTGTCTCGAGACGACTTGATCTTGCGGATCTTCTGGGCCGCGAATAGGAGCTTGTCGCCGGAGAGAACGTCGGTGCTCACGATCCGGCTTCCAGGGCTTCAATACGGGCTAGCAGCTCATCTATAGCCGCCTGCAGGTCCGTCGTTGCCAGGCCGGAGGCCGTGTTGCTGTAGGGGATCTCGTCGGCGGCCTGATCGTCCGTCGCGTTATGCTGGATCTTCAGGGGGAAGCCGTGAATGTCCTTGACGAGGCTAAACCGATTGGCGCCGGGCATGGGTTTACCTCATAAAGCCAAAATTTAATGGAGTATTCATAAGTCGCCGCCCGGCGACACCAGCAGCCGCCACGAATCCCGGCACCATGATGCGGGGCTGCCAGTAGAGATCCCAGCGGGTGTCGGGGGCGAACGAATGTTCAATGATGGGATCTGGAACAGCCCAATCATACATTTTAATATCAGCTACAAATCCATCGGTTAAATCGGCGCCCAGCCCGCTCGCTTGAATACCAAACAAAAGAGATGCCGTACTTAATAGTTGAGCAGTAACCGTTCCTGATGTAGATACTTGTCCTCCATCTCCAATAATGGTATGAGTTGTGCCTTGACGGCGAGAGACAATTTGATGCAGCTTCCCATCTTCCAGTGTGACAAATCGCCCAAAGGGAGTGGTTCCCTCTCGAACTCCGCCTCCCCACGAGTTAGAAGTTGTACCATTGCGGCCGAGCCAGAATCCTAAGTCGAAACTCTTGTCAACCAATCTTTCAAAAGAAGTTGCAACACTGTAATCTATAAACCAGACAATACATGTAAAATCTCCTAATGTGAGCGTGAAATCTGGAACTGATATATGATCGTTATCCGCTGTACTGGCAGTTGTACGTAACCCATAGCCAATTTCCGGGACAGGGGCCAATACGGCGCCATTCTGAAAAGAACCATGACGGTTGAATCCTGAATAATCGCGCGCATCTGCGGCCCTGGAAAGCGGCCACCACCCTACAAGTCCCTGCGCCTGCGGGCTGTCGCGGTTAAGGAGGGGAATACCCTGCGGCCGGTCATACAGCGCATGATCGGCGGAAAAGAAATCGAGAGGCATTAGGC
>DASWIR010000366.1:0-2270 GCA_036397575.1 Alteraurantiacibacter sp.
TGGATGTCACTCGTCGGCGTCAGCCGCGCCTCGATTTCGAAACCCTCGATCCGCGTTTCGGGCACATTGCCGAGATTCTGAGTGGAGTTGGCGGCGAGGAAAACGAAGAAATAGGAGTTCTTCGAGAGCGTCGTATATGCCGCGCCGTTGATGCTGAGCATACCGTCCGCCAGCTGTGTCTTGAAGCCGGCCTCGAAAGTATCGGCCGTCTCGGCCTCGAAGATATCCGCGACGCCTACGATCCCGCTATCCGCCGCAACCGCTCCCACGCCGGTCTGGTTGAAGCCGCCCGAGCGGAAGCCGCGCGAATAGCCCCCATAGAGCGTGACGTCCGGAGTTGGCATCCAGGTGAGCGTGAGTTTGGGCTGCCACGCGCTGAAGCTTTCCTCGCGCACCTCGCCGGTCGCGCCTTGCGGGAATCCGGGAATGTTGGGCAGGAACGCCGTGGGCGTGAGCGTGGTGTTCTCGCGCGTATCCTCATCGTAGCGCAGCGAGGCGTCCACGCGGAACTTGGGCGTGATTTCGTAACCGAGATTGCCGAACAGCGCCCAGGCGAAATTGTCCTGCGCATCCGACAGGAAGGTCGCCTGCGGGTTCAGCGGATTGGTCGTCGGCTCGCGGTATACGGGGAATACGCCGGCACCGGTATCGACCATGTTGCCGGTCGAAATGAAACGGTCGGTCGCGATCAGGTAGCCGCCGAACATCCAGAACAGCTTCTCATCCGGTGCGGATTCGATCCGCAATTCCTGGCTGAACGCCTCGACATCGAGAAACTGGCTCTGGTTGAGGTCGAAGCCGAGAATGTTGAAGAACAGCGATTCTTCGATCGGCAGGAAGTCGAACGCATCGCCGGTCAGTATCTCCTCCAACGTATCGTAAGAGGTGATCGAGGTGACCGAGAAATCGTCCCCTTCATAGCTGACCTTGGCCGAGACGTTGTAGATGTCGCGGTCGTTCTGCCCGGCATTGTTGACCCTCACCGGAAGGCTGGTGTCGTTCACGTCGGAGACGATGTTGAAATAGAGCGCCTGGGTGCGCAGCAGGTCCATCGAGGCGCGCAGGTCCACTTCGAATCCGTCGCCCAGCTCGAACAGCAAATTGCCGCGCAGCGCAGTATCCTGGTAGGGATCGGCATCCTCGCCCAGATAGGGGTTCGGGATGTAGCCGTCCGTATCCTTGTGCATCCCCGCGATCCGGAACTTCACATTGTCCGACAGCGGGCCGCTCAGCCCGCCGCGCACATACCAGCCGAATCCGTTGTCGATACCGGCTGTAACGCTGCCTTCGAGAAAATCGGTCGGCTGCTTGGTGTTGATAATGATCGCGCCGCCGATCGCGTTGCGGCCATAGAGGGCGCCCTGCGGGCCCTTCAGCACCTCGATCTGTTCGATATCGAACAGGTCCTGGTTGAACTGCGCCGGGTTCACCTGCTGCACGCCGTCGACCACCACGGCAACCGAGGGCTCCGAATTGCGGGCCTGGGTGATGCCGCGAATGATGATGAAGGCGTTGCCCGCGTTCTGCGTCTCGACCAGCGTCACATTGGGTGTGAGCGCGACGAAATCGGCGGGCTTCACGATGCCGGCGTTCTCAATTGTCTCGGCGCTGAAGGCCGTGATTGCGGCCGGCGTATCCTGTAGCTCATCCGATCGCCTGAGGCCGGTGACGATAATCGTGTTGCCGGATCGTTCGGCCTCATCGGTGCTGGCGGGCTCCGCGGCGCCTTGGGCGAAAACAGGGGTCGAAAGCCCTGCGGCGAGTGCCGCGATGGACGCGCCCGCAAGCGGACGCCAGACGCATTGGATCATGTTTTCCTCCCCGAATTATGATTATGGGTGAAGAGGATTATATGCCTTTCAGCGGCTGCGGCAAAACGCCGCTCAATCCTCCGCGCGTGCCTGTTGCGCTGTGCGGCTGTTCGGCCCGACCTGCGCAAAATAATTGGTCACGCCGTCGGGGTCCGAGAGCCAGATCGTCGTCAGATCGAAACCGTTCAACTTGTTGAGCGGCGTTTGCACGCCGATGCCGCCGCGACGCTTGGCCTTGGCGTCGACCATGGCTGCATCGCCGACGATATACTGAATGCCCGCGCTGCCATCATCATTCGGCACATCGCCCCCGGTGTGAAACAGCATGATCGTCGTCTCGCCATTGCGATAGGGGTAGAGCCTCGTTCCAAGCACCGGCGCATCCACCGGCGGCAATTCCTCGAGCCCGACGAAATCGCGGTAAAAGGCGCGGCTCGCTTCGAGGTCGGAGACATTGAT
>DASWIR010000367.1:0-5475 GCA_036397575.1 Alteraurantiacibacter sp.
ACCGCAATCCGCGCAGCTCCTATCACCTCAGCCTGCACATCTCCTATCCGAATGGCGACGACCGGGCCAATGCCGCGCAATACGGACGCTCGCCGGGCGGTGCGATCTTCCTCCACGGCCAGCCCAACGGTCTCAGCACCGGGCACCGCATGCAAGGCGACTGGACCGACGGCTGCATCGCGCTCGCCAATCACGAGATCGAGGAGCTGTGGCGGCTGATCCCCGACGGCACGCCGATAGAAATACGACCTTAGCGCTGGTCCTCTTTCAGCATCGCCACCTGCAGTTCCAGCCGTTTCAGTTCGCGCAGGATGATGAACATGTTCATCCGGCTGAATAGCCAGTCCTTGAGGAATCCGGTCGTCATGACTAGGACGATTGCGGCGGCGGCCCAGAGTATCTGATCTCGTGCGGTGTTCGCCTGCAGCAGTTGCCAGACGGCGATCACAAGCATAATCCCGAACACGAAGGTCAGGCCGAACACCAGCTTGGCCCATCCCCCGAGCGGACCGCCGAGGCTGTCGCCGAGCTGGCGGAACAAGCCGCGCTGATCATCCAGGCTGGCGAGGAACGCCCGGTCGTCGGCATCGAGGCCAGCGCGGATCCTGTCGTCGATATCGGTCATTGGTATTCTCCTGATAGGGCCACCTTCAACCGGCGGCGAGCATGGAAGAGGCGCGACTTGGCGGTGCCCAGCGGCACGCCCTGCGCCTCGGCGATTTCGGCGAGGGTCAGGCCCTCGACGAAGAACAGTTGCGCGGCGAGCCTCTGATCGGGTGGCAAGGCGGTCATGGCCTGGGCGATCGCAACCGTCTCGTCCGGCATGGCGGCGGCCGACATTCCCTCAAGCGCCGGCTCGCTGCTACGCAACCTGTGGTTCTGAGCTTGGCGGATTGAATCGGCGCATCGGCGGCGCAGAATGCCAAAGGCCCAGGGGGCGAAGCGCGCCGGATCTTTCAGCCTGCCGATCCCGCGCAGGATCGAGACCCAGCTCTCCTGCACTGCGCTCTGAGCCAGTTCAGATCCGACCAGCCGCCGGGCGGTGCGCAAGAGGCGCGGATGCCATCGCCGGGCCAAGAGCTCGGCCGCTTTGCGGTCGCTCGACCAAACCAAAGTGACGAGCAACTCATCATATATCTGCGCCGTCTGCGGGCTTTCGATCATCTGTCCCCCGGAAGCTCTGCCTGCATAGTCGCCGCAAGGGTGCGGAAGGTTCAATCCGAGTGCCAGGAAAACAAGAATTCTTGACATGATCCAGTTTTGTTCTCATTTAGTTCCATATCGAATCAGGGGAATGTTGAAATGGGGCAACCCGATTTTGCCTATGCGCCAGCGAACGATGTGGGGGGCTTGCCGCTCACCATATCGGTCTTTGCCGATTGTGCGCATATCCGCGAGGAAATTACCGAAGACGTGGCGGCTGCAGGCCTCAACTTGCGTCAGGCGGACCCGATTTCCTCATTGATCGAGGGCGATGTCCGGCCGCTGGGTGACGTGATTCTGCTCGATTGTCCGCAGCCAGACAGTGCCGCGCTCGCGGCACTGTCGCGGCTCGATATACGCGCCGCGCGATCGGGTGCGCATCTGGTCGTCTTCACCAGTGTCGATGCGCTCGATGCGGTGTTTGCCTGTTTCGACCAGTCGCGCCCGCAGTTTCTGGTCGATCCGGGCCGCTCCGAACGAGTGATCGCATTGGGGCGGGTGCTGTCGCGTGTGCCGAACTTGCGGCTGCGCGAGCTTTCGGAGACCGACAGGCTGGGACTTCTGCGGCTGACGGAGCAGGTCGGCGGGATCGCCGAGCGGCTCGAGCGAATGAAAAGCGGATTCGCCGATAGGGAAGGCGGCATTTCCGGTGATCGCGCCTTTCGCGTCGAAAGTCCTCCGTCCGCCTATCGCGGCGAACGCCCTCCGCTTCCCGATCCGCGACTGGTGCGGCGGATCATTCAGCAGCGGCATTTGCGTGGAAAATTCTTCGATGCCTCGATGTTTGCCGATCCGGCCTGGGACATCCTGCTCGACCTTACCGCTGCGCGAGGTGAGCATGTGCGCGTGTCGGTAACCTCGCTTTGCATTGCCAGCGGTGTTCCGCCCACCACGGCGCTCAGGTGGATCGGGCAGATGGTCGATACCGGCCTGCTCGAACGGGTCGAAGACGAGGAGGATCGCCGGCGGGCGTTTATCGTGCTTACTGACAAGGCGGCAGATGCGATGGCACGCTATTTCGCCGAGATCGGCAAGGGAAGCGCGCAACTGGCGTGAAGCGGCTCGCCGCCTAGAATCCCGTGTGCGAGTTGATCACTTTGACGATGCCATCGGGTGCCTGATTGGCCAGGTCTTTGCCGATTTCGCTAAGCAGGCGGCTGCGGGTTTCCCTGCCGTAATGCTTGCGCAGCTCGCCCAGCGTGCGCGGTGCGGCCACGACCAGTATATCCGAACCGTTCTGTTCCACGGCCGCGTCTTCGAGTGCGGTGGCCGCGTGCCTGGCAAATTCGTCTTCGGCCTGCCGGTGCCAGTCGGTCTCGCCATAGCTGCTGCGCCGTTCGCCCACTCGCGACTGGGTTCGACCGGGCGTATCGGTGCCTTGCTCGCGCGTGGGCGGGTTGGCCGTTTCCTCACGCCGCAATTCGGCCAGCGAGATATCGTCAGCGCCGCCATCGTTGCGGAACAGGCGCATCTTGGTTCCGTCCGCCACAAATATGAGCGTTCCGTTTTTAATCCTCATCGAGGCATCCTTTTCCAGCTGTCGT
The DNA here is from genome assembly GCA_036397575.1 of Alteraurantiacibacter sp. Taxonomy (GTDB): domain Bacteria; phylum Pseudomonadota; class Alphaproteobacteria; order Sphingomonadales; family Sphingomonadaceae; genus DASWIR01. The sequence continues at coordinate 2,748 of DASWIR010000367.1, forward strand.
CACATATTCCACAACCAAGCTGCGCGCGATGTGATCCAGATCAAAGCAGGCGAGTTCCGATCTGCCCGGCGTAAAACGCGACCTGCGGCCTCGAAAATTTGCGCTCTCCCCGGGCTTCCACCCGCCACGATGTTCGGCTAGGGGCAGCGGCGTTTCGGCATAGCTTTGCTTGGCCCGGAGCACGGGCGGTTAGCTCAGTTGGTAGAGCATCTCGTTTACACCGAGAGGGTCGGCGGTTCGAGCCCGTCACCGCCCACCAGCATTTTGTGACTCAAAACCATCCGGGGGATGGTTTTGGCCAAAATGCTCCCAAGCGATAGCGCGGGAGGACCTACACCAACGCGATCGTCGCGGTTCCGCGATATCCTCCTGTTGGGCTCCCATCCATGGCAATCGTTTGCGCGGCCCGAACTTCCGGCGGATCACCTGCCAGCAGGAAGTCGCGCTCGCCGGGCCAGCGTGCAAGGTTTTCCATGCTCTGGCCGTAGGTGGCGCGATCGGCATAGATCTCGCGGCAGGCATCGGCGGGAAAGGCCAGCTGGCTCACCAGCAGTGGCGGCGTGCCGCCAGCCGCTGCGGCGATATTCTCGAACACCTCGAGGTGAAGGTGCGGCATGCGTCCACCATAGCAGCCGGGGACGATCGAGGTGAAATGCGCGATGCCATCCTCGCCGCAAGGCTGCAGCCCGCGCAGGTAGTTCACATCCTCGCGATTATACATGGAGTAGTCGCCGCGCGCGTCGCATTGCCATAAATAGACCGCGCGGCCGGCCAACGATGCACAGTCTCCCGCCGAAACCACTTTCAGTTCCAGTGCCAATTCCACGCCCTCGGCCGTGCCGCCGAGCCCGCCAATGCTGGAGCGGATGTCGCGCCGCTCCAATCCCTGTTCGGCCAGAATGTTGAGCGCGCGGCCAAACGTGCTTGTGCCATCGGCGGGAAATGGGCCGCGAATCTCGGAAGGCGTGGCGATGCAGGCGCGCGCCTCCTGACCCATGGCGCGCCCGCTGCCGCATGCCGCGAGCATCAATCCGCCGAGTGTCGTGCTACCGATGCCCAACGCCCGTCGCCGGCTGGCGAGCCGCTCAAGGTCGGTTGCGAATTGCGAAGCCATGTGGCCTCCTTTCACGCCCCCTCGGTTTCGGTCTCCCCACCCAGCGCTTCGTCCACCAGCGCCTTGGCCTCGTCCGACGACCAGTCGTATCCGCCGATCATGCGCCAGATTTCCTTGCCGTCGGCGCCATAAAGCACGGTTGTCGGCAGCACCGCGCCGCCGCCGCCGAAATGGTCGGCCAGTTCGGAATCCGGATCAAGCCAGGGCTGCAAGTTCCTGAAATCGCGCTCCGCGAAAAAGGGCGCCACTTTATCCGCTCCCTGCAAGTCCTGGCTCACCGTAATCACGCGCAACTCGTCTTGCATTTCTTCGGCGAGCTCATCCAGCATCGGCATCTCGACCACGCAGGGCGCACACCATGTCGCCCACAGGTTCAGCAGCACCGGCGTTCCCCCCAATTGCGAAAGGTCCAGTTCGATCCCTTGCGGGTCCGACAGCACCATTTCGGGGATCGTGGAGCCGGCGTTGCCGCGGTCGAGCGTACCGGTCAGCGTTTCCTCGTTTGCAGGCGCGGAGTTTTCCTGTTGTTGCGCCTCCCCCTCGCTTTGCCTATCGCACCCGGCGAACAGAAGGGCAGTGGCAAGCGTGAGCGGCAACAGCAAAGAACGGGGCATTTCGGGCTCCAACCAGATGTGGGGCGGCCGCTTCGCCGAAGGGCCGTCTGCGATTATGCGCGAGATTAACGCCTCTATCCCCTTCGACAAAGCGCTTTGGCGGCAGGACATTGCCGCCAGCCGCGCGCATGCCGCCATGCTCGGCGCTTGCGGGATCATTTCCGATGCGGATGCGGAGGCCATCGAGCGCGGCCTCGGTCAGATCGCCGGGGAATACGAACGCGATGGCGTCCCCGAGGATTGGGACCTCGAGGACATCCACATGACCGTGGAAGCGCGGCTCAGGGAGATTGTCGGCGAGGCAGCCGGACGCCTTCATACGGCGCGCAGCCGCAATGACCAGGTGGCCACCGATTTCCGCCTGTGGGTGCGCGAGGCGATGGACCGCGCCGATGCCGGACTTGCCGAATTGCAGCGCGCATTGGTGACGCGGGCGGGGGAACATGCCGAGAGCATCATGCCCGGCTTCACTCATCTGCAGGCGGCGCAGCCGGTGACGCTCGGCCACCATCTGATGGCCTATTACGAGATGATCCGGCGCGACCGCTCGCGTTTTCGCGATGCGCGGGCGCGGTTGAACGAATGCCCGCTGGGCAGCGCAGCGCTGGCCGGCACGGGCTTTGCCATCGACCGGGAAATGACCGCGCAGTCGCTCGGTTTCGACCGGCCGACCGCCAACAGTCTCGATGCCGTCGCCGACCGCGACTTCGCGCTCGATTACCTGATGGCCGCGGCGCAGTGCTCGCTGCACCTCTCGCGCCTCGCGGAGGAATTCGTCATCTGGGCGAGCCAGCCCTTCGGTTTTGTCTCGCTGCCCGACGCGCTGAGCACCGGCAGCTCTATCATGCCGCAGAAGAAAAACCCCGACGCGGCGGAGTTGGTGCGCGGCCATGCCGGGCGGATTGTGGGCTGCGCTACCGCTCTGATGGTGACGATGAAGGGCCTGCCGCTGGCCTATTCGAAGGACATGCAGGACGACAAGGTGCCGGTGTTCGATGCG
>DASWIR010000368.1:0-4408 GCA_036397575.1 Alteraurantiacibacter sp.
CAGGCCCGGCACGATCTTGTCGCAAATGCCGAGGAGCAGTGCGCCTTCGAACATACCATGCGAAAGGGCGACCGCCGCCGCCATGGCGATCACGTCGCGGCTGAAGAGTGAGAGTTCCATCGAATCCTGGCCTTGTGTCACGCCGTCGCACATGGCCGGTACGCCGCCCGCGACTTGCGCGGTCGCGCCTTTCTCGCGCGCGAAGATCTTTATCTGCTCCGGGTAGCGTCCATAGGGCTGATGCGCGGAAAGCATGTCGTTATAGGCCGTGACGATGCCGATATTCATCGCCTTGCCGGTACGAATGGCGGCTTTGTCTTCGCCGCTAGCGGCAAAGCCATGGGCGAGATTGCCGCAGGAAAGCTGCGGGCGATTGACACCGCGCTCCACTTCGGCATCTATCATGTCGAGATAACGCCGCCGGGAATCGCTTGATCGCTCGATTATCCGCTCGGTCACTTTCTCGACGGTCGGGTTGAGGCTCATTCCGGGCTCCAGAAAATCGTCACTTCGCAATGGGCTCCCGCCAGCAGCCGCGCAATCGGCAGGTCGTTGTCGGCCGTGATCGCCGCTTCGATCACGCGCTTCTTTTCGTCGCCCTTGATCACCAGCATGATCGCGTCGCTCGCCAACAGCGCCGGCATATCGAGGCTGAGGCGGGCGTAAGGGGCCTCGGGCGGCAGCGGCTCGGGCACAGTCTCGACAACACCGGGCGCATCGAGGTCGCTTGCCTGCATATGAGGGAACAGCGAGGCAATGTGCCCGTCGGTTCCCATTCCTAACCAGCAGAGGTCGAAATGGGGCGGGACGAGCGCGGTGAACAACGGCACAATCTGGGCGCCGGTATCGCCCAGATGCCCGCGAAGCAGGCGCAGATTGCTGGCGGGATGATCCTCGGGAACCTGCCGGTCGTCGGTCAGGATGAACTGAAGATTCTCCCAGTCCATCTCGCGTTTCGCCAGCTCGGCGAAGATCGGCCCCGGAGTGCTGCCGCCCGGCACGGCAACATGGCGCAGCCCGCCGCCGGCCAGTTTCCCCGCGATGAAATCGGCGATGGCGGATGTATCCGCATGCTCGGCCCACTGAATGCGCGCCGCCGCATCACTCATGCCAGCTCACCCCGTCGCGTTCGGTCAGCGCGATGGCCGCGCTCGGACCCCAGCTGCCGGCGCCGTAGGGTTTGACGCCGACATTCTTCTCCGCCCAGATTCTGCGGATCCCGTCGATCCAAGTCCATTGTGCCTCTACCTCGTCACGGCGGACGAACAGGGTCGGTTCGCCATGAATGAGGTCGAGCAATAGCCGTTCATAAGCGATCCGGCGGCGGACCTTGGAGAAGGCCTGGGTGAGAGAGAGATCGAGAGGCACCTCGCGCAAGGTCACCTTTTCGCGGTCCAGCCCCGGCTCCTTGGCCATGACCATCAGCCGTACATATTCCTCAGGCTGGAGGCGGATGACGAGCCGGTTGGATGTCATAGTGCCGCCGCGCGCGGCGAAGATATTGTGCGGCACGCATTTGAACTGGATCACAATCTCGCTGCGCCGCTCCGCCATACGCTTACCGGTACGCAGGTAGAAGGGCACGCCCTGCCAGCGCCAATTGTCGATATGGGCGCGCAGGGCGACGAATGTCTCGGTTTCGGAAGCATTGCCGAGATCGTCCGCATAAGAGCCGACGACTTCGCCGTTTACCGCACCGCCCGAATATTGCCCGCGCACCATTTCGCTTGCCTCCACCGGGCGCAGGCAGCGAAGCACCTTGACCTTTTCGTCGCGTACGCTGGTTGCGTCCAGATTGGCCGGCGGCTCCATCGCGATCAGCGCGAGCAATTGCAGCATGTGGTTCTGCACCATGTCGCGCAGGGCGCCGGTATCGTCATAGAAACCGCTGCGGCCTTCCAGCCCGACGGTCTCGGCCACGGTGATTTCGACATGGTCCACGCCGTTGGCATTCCATAGCGGTTCGAAGATCGTGTTGGCAAAGCGCAGCGCCATGAGGTTCTGCACCGTCTCCTTGCCGAGATAGTGGTCGATGCGGAAAATCTGATGCTCGGCAAAGGCGCTGGCGACCGCGTCGTTGATCTCCATCGAACTGGCGAGGTCGAAACCGAGCGGCTTTTCGAGGCCGATGCGGACGTTGCTTTCGGTCAGCCCCGCTGAAGCGAGGCCGTGGATGGTAGGTTCGAACAGGCTTGGGGCGGTGGAAAGGAAGATCGACAGCCCCCCCGAAATGTCGCCGGCCTTCTCAGCAAGCAGCCTGTAACCGTCCGGATCATTCGCATCGAGCGCCTGGTATTCAATCCGGCCGAGAAAATCCGCGATTTTGCCGGAAGCCTTGCGGTCCTCAGGCAGGTACCGCTCCAGCGCTTCGCGTGCGATCGCGCGATATTCCTCCGTGCTGTGCTCGCTGCGAGCGGTGGCGACTATCCGCAAATTCGCACCGATCAACTCGTCATCATGCAGCGCATAAAGCGACGGCAGCAGCATCCTCCGGGCGAGGTCGCCGGTGGCTCCGAACAACAGGAGGCAGGAAGATGTCTCAGGCATCGATCCTCATTTCTGACTGGGGACTGGCGGTTGGGCCGGTTCCTATGGTAGCGCTCCCATCGCGCCTATTCTCATATGATTCAGGAGGCAACCCTATTGCACTGCACCATCGCATGTCTATGGGCGAGGCCTGACTTGTTGCGGATCATTGCGGTTCTGTTTGCAGCGCTAGAGCTGCTTACCGCACCGACGAGGGTGGAAGCGGCGACTGCTCCGGCGATCGAGCGGCGTGGAGCCACCGATCAGCTGATCGTCGATGGCGAGCCCTTTCTTATCCTCGGTGGCGAGCTGGGCAATTCTTCTGCCTCCTCCCGCGAATACATGGGCCCCCACTGGCGGATTCTGCGCGATATGCGCCTCAACACCGTGCTTGCGCCGATCTACTGGGATCTGGTCGAGCCTAAAGAGGGAGCGTTCGACTTTTCCAGCGTGGACTGGCTGATCGAGGATGCCCGCGCGCATGACATGCGACTGGTGCTGCTGTGGTTCGGAACCTGGAAGAATTCCATGTCGAGCTATGCTCCAAGCTGGGTGAAGCGCGATACGTCGCGTTTCCCGCGCACGTTGGATGCGGAAGGGCGGGCGCTGGAGATTATTTCTGTCTTTTCCGGAGGCGCGCGCGATGCCGATGCGCGCGCGTTCGCCGCGTTGATGCAACACCTCAAGCGGATCGATGGTGAGCGGCACACGGTGATCATGGTTCAGGTGGAGAACGAAGTCGGCTTTCTGCCGCTGGCGCGCGAGTATGGGCCGGAAGCGGACGCAGCCTTTGCCAGGCCGGTTCCGCATGAGCTCGATCCGTCGGGTCGCAGCTGGCGGGAGACCTTCCGTGATGAAGCGGAAGAACGATTCATGGCCTGGCACTATGCCCGCTTTGTCCAGGCCGTGGCCGCGGCGGGCAAGGCTGAATACGATTTGCCGATGTTCGTCAACGGCGCTCAACGGCGGCCCGGCGTTGTGCCGGGCGATTATCCCAGCGGGGGTCCGCTGGCGCATCTGGCGAAGGAATGGCAGCTGGGCGCGCCGTCGGTAGATTTCATCGCTCCGGACATCTACTTCCCGAACTTTGCCGGGATCGTCGATGGCTATGCGGCGGCGGGCGTGTCCCCGATCTTTGTTCCGGAAGCGAACAGACCGTCCGACAAGGCGCTCACCGGCAATGCACTGCGCAGCATCGGACGGCACAAAGCGATTGGTTTCAGCCCCTTCGCCATCGAGGATGCCAGCACCGGCGACGCCGCGCGTATCGCGGGGCTCTATGCCATGCTGCGTCAGCTTGCCCCCGAGATTCTCGCCGCACAGGCGAAGGATCGCATTGCCGGCATCGGCAATCCCGTGAGCTTCGAAGGAGGTGCCGAACTTGCGCCAATCGAAGTCGCGCTTGGCCCCGTGAAATTCACTGCCACGACGATTGACCCCTGGACCCCGCGCGATGCGCAGGGGCCCGTCAGCCACGGTGCGCTTCTTATCTGGCTGGGCGGTGAGGACTATCTCGCCGCGGGCCAAGGGGTGACGTTCACTGTCGGGCCTGTCGAAGGCGAAGGCCGCATGGGTTTGGATTTCGTGGAGGAAGGCACATTCGTGGAGGGAGAATGGCTTGCTGGGCGTCGGCTCAACGGCGACCAGACTCACCAAGGCCGCCATGTCCGCCTGCCGCCGGGCGAATTCGGTATCCAGCGTCTGCGCCTTTACCGATATTGAAGATGCCGCCTGTCCCCGAATCCGGCGCATGGCGATTTTCGGGCCTTGCCAGCGTAATAAATTGCCGCGATAGGTAGCGCTAACATAAACTGGCGCCGGAAAGGCGCAGGAGGGGATGATGGAAGCTTCGCGTAAAAGCGTCAACATGGCGCTCATTTCC